>DAMAVY010000013.1:6296-18435 GCA_032077725.1 Clostridium sp.
ACTTCCTTAAGTAATGTCAATTTCATTGAAGCTAGTTTCCACTTTACATTACAATCTTCGGTTAAAACAGGAATCATCCAATCTTCAATTACAGCAAAATTTTTATCATCCCTATTTAATACGCTTTTTATTATCTTAAGTTCTTCTTTAGACTTTGAACTTATATAGATCCAATTCTTATCGCTTGTTCCTTTGGCTATAACAGAATCGCCAATTCTTTCCATGTAGTAAATTGGATAGTTTTCAATGAAGTTAATCATATTTATATTATTGGTTTCATCTTTCATTAATAAATTCAGTATTTCGTTCTTTTCATCCAAAATTTGCTCCTCCTATTAATTTCAAATTAATTATAAAATCATAAATGGAAGTTCTTCTTAGTATGCTTTTCCCGAGTAGTCTCCTTATATTTCACATATTAATATAAAAGCAATGTGTATTTATAGAATATAGATACTTAACCATAGCATAGATATAAAAATAATTGTAAAAAATATCAAAAAATCAAAATAGAATTTCTTTAATAACTTTTTATGTATTTAATGTATACATATATAGTATTACACATTTTATACCTACTTCTTTTATCGTAATACTTCTTCCATTTGTTTGTAATTATGTTATATGTTATAATTTTATAGAGGTGAAAAAATGATTAATATTATAACTTTTTCTGGTCGAAAATCTGATGGTAATTGTTCTAAAATAGCTAAATTTATTTCAAAAAATATAAATAGTTATCAGATTAATCATGTTAATTTTTCAGATAACGATATTCATAATTGTTCTCAATGTAATTATGAATGTATAACCAAAGACTCAACTTGTATTTATAAAGATTATATAGAAAATCTTTACACAACACTATCCCATGGACAGTTAAATATATTTGTAATTCCAACTTATTGTGATTTTCCTACTTCTAATTTATTTATTTTTAATGAAAGAACTCAAGGTTCAAAGACACTTCAAGATTCTATTAATTTTAATGATAATTTAATAATAATTTTATTAACCAATACTAATCACGATGTTATTATAAATATACTTACTACTATGTTCAATATAGATAGTGGTAAAATATTGTTACTAAGCACAAATGATTACAATTTAAAAGGCATTCAAGGTAATATAGTTGAAATTTCACATGTAAAATCTAAAATATTATCATTTGTAACTTCGTATATCTCCAAATGAAAACACTATAAGTGAATAATACGCTCTTTCAGAGCACTCGATTCGCAAAGTTAGAGCCGCCCTCTCGGTCAAATTGGGCCACAACCCATTGCTACCTGCATTGACTCTTCATTGGATTCTTCAATATGAACAAATGGTATTTTATTTATACCACCTATTTTCGAAGTCAAATCTAAAGCTACACACCGTGAATACCCCTTCTTACAATACTCCGGTAAAACATGAAGAAATCCTATGGCTCCATCATCTTGAGTAATCGCCCATGCTACTAATTTATCAGAAACACGTACACATGAATTTAAACCATTCATTATTCTTTAACATATATAATCAATGGATATAATATCTTGATAATGTGAGTTGTTGTACAAAAATTCTGCATCCTTAATAGTAAATTGTGAACTACTATAAACAGGTTCATCCATTGATACTTCCTTAAGTAATGTCAATTTCATTGAAGCTAGTTTCCACTTTACATTACAACCTTCTGTTAAAACTGAAACGCGCATGAACAGAATGCTATTTAAATAGTTAAATATGTATAATTTAAAAAAGTTTTATAGTTTTATATTTATATAGGAAAATTTTTAAATAGTTATATAAGAAAATTTTTAAAATTTTAAAATTTTAAATAGTTACATAGTGAAATAGGTAAAATTTTCTATAGACTACTATGGAAATAGCTAACTATAGAAAAGGGACTTAAATATAAATTGCTTCTCTAATTTTAAAATCTTTTAGCTTTATATTAACTTGTCCAGGATTATACCCGCCCATTTGCTTGCATAATCCTGAACAAATACATATTTACGTTATATTCACATAACTATAAATTTAAAAATTATACACCTTGTCAAATTTACTTAGTTTATTCTCACTAAATTGATGAGAAATGATAACTATAGTTCGATCCTTAATTCCCAACAATTCATCTTCGATTAGTTTTACATTTTCATCATCCAAATTAGCCAATGGCTCATCTAAAACCAAGATAGGTGATTGTCTAAGCAAAGATCTAGCCAGAGCTATTCTTCTTTTTTCTCCACCTGAAAGATTTGTTCCACCTTCATGGATAATCATATTAAGGCAATCCTCAGTTGCGAATGTCTGCAATCCAACTTTTATAAGCACTTCAAACACCTGATGAATAGATGCATTTTGATACAAAGTAATATTGTTCCATAAAGAATCTTCAAACAATACAGCATCTTGTCGCATGACTGTTATCAATTCATATAAATTTTTAATTTCCTCAATGGAATGTCCATTTATTTTGATATCTCCAAAATCAGGTTCAAAATAACCCATTGCTAAATTCATACAAGTTGTCTTCCCTGATCCACTCTTTCCTTGAAGCAAATATCGCTTTTTATCATCTATAATTATATTCAAGTGATTGAAAACAGAACTCCCATCTTTATAGGAAAAGGAGACATCATTGAATAGCAAGGATATTGGTTCACTTGATTTCATTGAAACTTTGCCTGTTTCCCTATCTTTATAGTTAATAAATTTCTCCATGGCATTATTCACAGGTTTTACAGTAATAATATCTTGTATAAATTGAGATAATGAAATGATTGGATAAGATAACTGATCAATCATCCCAACAGCTACAAAAAAACTTCCTGCTGTAAACTCACCCTTTAACACTAGATATGCAGCAAAAATCAAAATCACAAAGTGAGAAACATAGGATAATAGTGCTGATACTCCTCGGGTTAAATACCCCATTTGTCTCATTTTTAGATTTTTATTTCTCAATTCTTTATTTGAAGCTTCAAATCTTTTTCTGATAACAGCCTCAATTGAATAGTTTTTTATAACTTCGAATCCATTAAGCCAATCTAAAATTAATCCTAGATGCTTTTCAAACTGTTCAACATTGGCTTTCTGTGCCTTTTGTAGTCGAGCTTCTACTATTTTTGGTACATATAATGGTGTTGTTAATAGCACCATTGTAATAATGGCAATTCGGTAATCTAACATAAATAAAGATATGCTAACAAGTATAATTTTAATCAAAATTTCAATCAAAAGAGGTATTGTCCCAAAGTACGATGTTTCGATGATTTCCAATTGATTAGTATACTCTGCAATATAATCTCCTTGTTTCTGTTGTAGATATTTTGGATAACTTCTTGAAAGAAGATTATTGAAAAAAGCTGACCTTACCTCCACAACACAATTAACTGTAAATTTTCCTCGACTAAGATCATGTAGATACATTAACCCTATCTCAAATATTATAAACACAAATAAGCAAACTCCATATTTTAATGTGTCATTTGAATTTCTTTGAAGTGCTAAATCTAATACATCACCTTTAAGAAATTGCACAGTAATAGCACATATAGATCCAAGTGCAGCAAAAAACATGGATAACACTAAAGGTTTCCAGTTATTTTTAATATATTTATTCATTTTAATCCTCCTAATTGTTTTAAATATATTTAACAATAGAAGGTTCATTTTCCCCCTATTGTTTAGAAGGACTTACGATATTTAACCACAACAATCACCTCATTTTCAATTATTCTCAATTCTCAATTCTCAATGCTCAATGCTCAATGCTCAATTATTTTGTCTTTTCATCTATATAAATATCAAGCGCTTTAATTCCTCTTTTAGCCAGTTTAACAAATAATACAAAACCATATATTCCTACCCCTAATAACCCTAAAATTATTACTATATAGAAAAAATCCGCTATCATAAGCATATGCATCAAAATCTCACCCCTCCTTCAAATTTCATTAATTTTCAATTCTCAACTCTCAATTGTTAACTCTCAACTGTCCATTGTCAATTGCTCTTACCCTATTATACCGGGTATTTGTATTAATTTCAAATATATAACATGATTAGCATTAAAAGTTATAAAAGGTAGCCTAAGCAATAAACTTTGGCTACCTTTTATTTATCATAAATTACGATTTCATTTTTAAATAACAAAACCTAGTTTCGTAAATCCCTCTCCAATTTTTCTGAAGATACATGGTGAAATTCACATGTATTATAGCTTGATACTTTTAAATTAAAATCTTTATTGTCACCTTTACCCAAGTATCCTTTATAGTTATTATTAAGATCTTTGTTACTAAATTCATTATCATTTCCTAAATTTTCATCATTAAAATTCACATTTCCATGATTGTTATCTTTTAAATCCACCATCATTGCATAATCCTTAAAATTTGTTGTATAATTAATTCTTTCTGAATCTAATTCAACATTTTTTCCTATTGGCATGTATGATTTAATATCTATATAGTTTGCATTTATATTGATGGTACCAGGTAACACTTTTATAGCTTCATAGTCTTTGTATGATCCACCTGAATAAATATCTATACTATGGCACGATATATTCACATTTTCAGCATTTATAAATTCTCTCAAATCCATTTCTAAATAACTATTAGTATTAATTGTTATATTTTTAAGAGTATTATTATATGGCAAATCTACATACCCACAATTGCTGCCTTCAAATACTAAATTATCCTTTAGAACATTACTATCTTTAACTATTAAATTAGTACTTAAATTACTGCTAAAGTTAATATCTACTCCTGATGGAACCTCTATAACTATTTGAGGTACATCACTACTTTCTACTACAAGGGTATTAAGAAATGCATCATAGACCGTTTCAAAGAACTCTTTAACATTTTTACCCTTAAATAAATCATAACTAGTTCTTTCTCCTACTACTTTAACTTTTTTTGAAGTTGTATCGTAGGTTGCTTCTACCTTCATTTCATTCTCTAAATATTCATAAACCTTAACCTTAGTATTTGCATCTTTCGAAGATTTAACTTCTACATCAAAACCATTATCCTGAAGGGATGAAATGTCAAGGGAAGTAACTTCATCTCCCGTAACAAATACTTCTCTTTCCTTTGGTGTAGCATTTACCACGTCTCTTTGAACTCTATAAACTTCATTTGTAACCTTAGGTATCATATAAACTCCACTTATTATTGATCCAGTAATTCCTATAGCAAGAAAAACTCCAGCTACAATAAGAGATTTCTTCCATCTATTCATGAATTTCATCCTCCTCTTCTTCTTTATTTTCTTCACAATCCACATCTATTACTTCATTTAAATCTTCATCAATAATAGTAGTGTCTACATAAGTACTTTCAATGTTTTCGTTAACCATAGTAGTATCTACATTATCATTTTTGATACTTTCATTCGTCTCAGTAATATCTGTATCATTACTTTCACTATTCATATCAACAGTTTCTTCTTGCTTTTCCTTGTAATTTTCTTGCTGGTTTTTAACTCTCACATACATATTTCTTGTTTTAAACCATGATATATACTTAACAACTAAGTATTTTAAGCCTTTATATATCAAAGAGTATATTGTCCACCCTAAAATAATAAATCCTGTCCAAGCAATACAAGCAAAAAATCCAAATATACCAACTGATAATTCAATACCGCAAAGAAAGGCTGAAACTATATATCCTGCAAAATTTCCAATAGACATACCTATAAGTCCAAATCCAGAAGCTATCATCCAAAATGCTATGCATAAGCTTGGGAAAAATAATAATATACTTATTATTATCATAATTATCTTAACTCCAGCCCCTGAAATATTTTCATTTAATACAAAATTAGAATCCAAAAATTTCTTAGTTTTATTTCCTGCCTTTTTACCTTCCTTCTTTACATTCTTCCATAGATTCTTTGTATCTTTTGAAACCTTAGATTTAAAATTTTCACTCCCTAGGTTTTCCTTTCCTTCACCCTTTATTTCCATTATCAATTCTTTGGCAATATTCTTAGGAGATCCTAAATTTGCTATAATTTCCTCATCACTTTTACCTTGTAGCTCTCCATTTAAGAAAAATTCCTCATAGTCCCTTAATATATCATTTATTTCTAGTTGACTAAAGCTTCCCTTTAAATAATCTCTAAGTATCTCTAAAAAATCACTTCTACTCATTATTATCCCTCTCTCTTATAAGATTTTAAAATTGAATTTACATCCTCAACAAATTCATCCCATTCCTCAACTAAATTTTTTAAGTTTGCTTTGCCATAGTCTGTAATTTTATAATATTTTCTATCAGGTCCACCTTCAGACTTAACCATATAAGTCTCAAAATTTCCTTCTGCTGTAAGTCTACGTAACAGAGGATATATGGTACTTTCTTTTACAGACATTACTGTAGAAATATTATCTACAATTTCATATCCATACATATCCTTCTCATTAATAAGTGTAAGAACGCAAATCTCAATTACGCCCTTTCTAAGCTGTGTACTCATTTCCAGACCTCCTTTATTAGATTTTAATTTTACTATGCCCTATACTATGCAAAACACGATAGTCATTTTTAAATATAGGAATTACTGTGTATTACACAATACTTCCCCAAAAAAATTATGTTAACTTAAACATCATGCAAAACACAATAGTATTTTTTAAATGTAGTACTATGCTTTACGTAGTACTCTATACATATAATAACATGGTACTATGTTATACACAATACGTAAATTTAATTTATATTGAATTTACTAAAATATTTTAAACGTTACAAAAAAAAGGATAGTCAAAGTTCCAAGACTTGACTATCCTTTAAGTTAAAAATTAATTATACTCTTATTTTTTATAGCTTTCATATACATCTTGGATTTTTTCCCAATTAAATAGATTCCAAATGTTCTTTACATAATCAGCCCTTAGATTTTTATATTTAAGATAATAAGCATGTTCCCAAACGTCTATTGTTAAAAGCGGCTTTTTACCAATACTATATGGTGATCCTTGATTTAAAGTAGAAATAACTTCAAGGTCTCCGTCTTCATTTAGCACAAGCCAGCCATAACCAGAACCAAATTGTCCTATAGAAGCTTTTGAAACAGCTTCCTTCATATTTTCAAAACTACCAAAGGCTTTCTTAATTTTATCAAGAAGTTCTCCAGTAGGTTCTCCACTTCCACCTGGTGTTAAGATGCTAAAATAAAAGTTGTGATTTGAAACTCCGCCACCTTGATTAATAACTCCTTGACGAATTTCCCTTGGGATAGCTTCTATATCTCCTAACAATTCCTCTAAAGTTTTACCCTTTGTAAAGTCTTCATATCCCTCAAGTAACTTATTAAGATTAGTTTCATAAGTTTGTAGATGCTTACTATAATGTGTCTCCACTGTTAATGCATCAATATATGGCTCCAATCCATTATAATCGTAAGGTAGTTGTATTTTTTCATATCTCATTGTTAATCCACCTATCCTTTCAATATATTTATATACTTATATGTTATCACTATATATTTATATAAGTACACAAAAATTTAAATAAATATGCAGAAATTTTTATAGATACTTCTTTATTTCATCTGGTGATGGTACTCTTCCCATTACTTTTACTTTTTCATCTACTACAAGGGCTGGAGTTCTCATAACTCCATATTTCATTATGTCTTTAATTTCAGATACCTTTTCAATAGAAGCATCTAGACCTAATTCTTCCACAGCCTTTCTTGTGTTCTCTTCTAATTCATGACATTTAGCGCATCCTGTTCCTAATACCTTGATTACCATTCTAAAATTCCTCCTTTTAATAACGGGTGACAGACTTTATTATCATATCACTCCAATTTTTTTAGATAAATAAATATGAAAATCCATTAAACAGATAACCTATAATAATTATGCCTATTGCAACAATTGTTACAAATATTGCTAGAAGTTTTGGTTTAACAACTTTACTAAGTAATATAATTGATGGAAGTGACAATGCAGTTACACCCATCATAAAGGATATTATAGTCCCCATTGGCACACTCTTTGCAAATAATGCTTCAGCAATGGGAATAGTTCCAAAAATATCAGCGTACATAGGTATTCCTATAGCCGTAGCTAAAATTACTGCAAAAGGATTTTTGCTTCCTACAACATTTTCTACTAAAGATTGAGGTATCCAATTGTGAATTGCAGCCCCTATACCTACTCCAATAAGTACATATAACCATACCTTCTTAAATATACTCTTAACTTGCTCTTTTGAATAGGATATTCTTTCTTCACGAGTCATTTCTATTTCATCATTATCTACATTTTCTATATCACGAACATAGCCTTGTATTTGACTTTCAAGACCCAACTTATCTATAATTGTTCCTCCAGCCACAGCAAGCACTAACCCAACAACCACATAAGCTATAGCAATCTTAACACCAAAGAATGAAATTAATATCATAAGTGAACCTATGTCAACAAGTGGAGATGATATTAAAAATGAAAATGTTGTTCCAAGTGGTAACCCAGCAGCAGTAAATCCTATAAATATAGGAATACTTGAACAACTACAAAATGGTGTAATAGTTCCTAGTAAAGCACCAATTATATTACCTTTAATACCTTTAATATTCCCAAGAATTTTTTTTGTTCTTTCTGGAGGAAAATAACTCTGTATATAAGATATAGCAAAGATTAATATAGATAACAAAATAAAAATCTTTATTGTATCATATATAAAAAAGTGAATGCTACCTCCTAATTTTTCTTTAATCGATAACCCAAATACATTTTCAACCAATAAACGAACTAATTCTGAAAGCCAACTCATTTTTAATATTTGATCATTAAGAAAACTAAATATTCCAGTAAAAAAACTCATCTTATTCACCCAATCCCTTATAGTTTTATAATAGAAATTACTCCTTTATACTTAATTCCAGTTATAAGCATCACCATTACATAGACGCCCATCTATATATAATATAGAACATCATCAATGTTGTGTCAATATATTATTAATTTCTTTTTTAAAAATTTTAAGTACAAAGAAAAGTATTCAAGACTAGTTGTACTAGTACTTGAATACTTCTCCTTTTTTCTTCTGTATTTGATCCTTTGCATCTTATACTATATTCATCTTTTGTATTCAATCTTTAGTATCTTATACTATATTTATCTTTTGTTCTCAATCTTTAGTATCTTATACTATATTCATCTTTTGTACTCGATCTTTAGTATCTTATATTATACTTATCTTTTGTATTCAATTCTTCATATTTTATCTTTCGTGCTTTTTCTTTTGTATTTTAGCTTTTGTTTTATATTTAGTGCTTTTTCTTTTGTATTTTCCTCTTGTGCAGGATTTTTTCAGGTTTTTCTTTTGTGTATTATCTTTTATACTTCATTTTTCGTGCCGTTTTTCTTAAACTTTATACTTTTACTTTATCTTTTGTAAAATTTTTATCTATTTAACGAAATTAGTAAACTATCTAAGTCTAATCCATGTACTCTTGCCGCCTCTTCTATAGTTTCAGCTTGAGATGATGGACATCCAACACACCCCATACCAAAGCTCATTAAAATTTGCGCAGCATTATCCTTCATTCTAATTACTTCACCTATTGTCATATCTTTATTTATCATATATATTTCCTCCTAAATTTAATCTTTATTTTCTTTAACTTCTCTTTACAATTTAAAGTATACTAAATCACTCTGATTTATTCTGTAACGTACGTTACCAAATTAAAGTTTTAGTTTTTTTATGATAAAAAAAAGTAATAAACTCTTATATTGATGTTTTCCTTAATCATTAATCTTTGTTTCCATAAAAATAAGCTTTAAATACGAATTTTATTCCATCTAAAGCCTATTTCTTAATGTATATAGATTTTTATAGATATTTCTCTTCTAATTCCTTTAAAATTCCTTTATATTTTTCCCGTATATCAGAACTTGTTCCTTCAAAATCACTACATTCTTGATCTACCTTTTCCAAGGTTTCACTCTTTAACTCTCTCATAGCAAATTTATAGATGACCTTGTCTTCTTTATCAATATGTCTTCCTAAATGATTTGTATAGGAAATGGCATTGGCAACAATGTCAAGTATTGCTTCACTATTCCCACCTTTAAAACTTTCTAAAGCTACTTTAAGTTCTGAAATATAAAACCTTCCTAAATCATGTTCCACTAGCATTCCATTTTTTATAGTTTTCTCTCCAATGGCACCAAGTTCATCAATCATTTTATTAAAAAGAAATATTTCTTCTTTTTTATGATGATGTGCGTCAGCATAGTTCCTAATGAAGTCTATCATCATATAAAAATCCTCATAATTTATTTCATTATCCTTTAATAATTTAAAACAAGCTTTTCTTACCACCACAAGCATTCGTTTAATATTCTTATGTTCTTCCATCATTAACTCAATTGCATTCATCTTTTCAACTCCTAAAACTTATTTTTATGATCTTTCAATTACCTGAGTTCCATCTTCTCTTTCCGTATATTTGAACTCACCGTTGACTTCGTTAACAAAAGACTTAATCCATAACCCTCTTAAATTATAAAATAGATTTACATCTCCTTTTTCATTTTCCCATATGTCTTTATGAACACAAACTCTTCTTTTCCACTCTACTATATTTTCATTAGAATCAATAATTTCATTAACTCTATCACATGGCATTCCATCTAATATATAATCATTTACGCTATTATATATTTCTTCAGCTGTAGTAAGTTCCATTCCTTTTTCTTTAACTTCTTTAGCAGCCTCCATTCCTTGATGAATATAAATATTCTCAAGCTTAGTTGCTACATTTTCGTTCTCCTCAAGAATATTTATAGTCCAAGCAGCCATTCTACCCTCTGCAGAATGTATTTTACTTTGTAACCAACCATGAATATTACTTGTATCTATCATTTCTTCCAAGGGTAATTTAGGGAGCTTTGCTCCATATTTCTCATTGATTTCTTTAGACAATTTATCCACATCCAAATCCTGCTTTTTAGCAAGATCAATTATTTTCTCCTCTAATCCTTCAAACCACAATATCTTATTAAATAACCAATAATGTACTTTTCCAAGATATAAACTCATTTTGCTACCTCCCACTTACTTCATTAATTTTTATTTAAATATATTTTAACCAATTTATCTTTATTGAACCATTTAAATATGCTCTATTTTTTATTGTGTTTTACAAATATAAGTTTACTTTAATACATCTACAAATTCCGTAACATGTGTTACAAAACTTTAATTAATGATATTTTCTTTATCACAATCTGAAGAATACTTATTTATTATAAGTTGGACCTTTGTGAAAATAAAAAAAGCATTCAAAGGATACACTTTAAAAATTGAACTGCCCCCCGTCTACTTGACAGGGGGCAGTTCAATTCTCCTCTGAACACTTTTAGATTATTTCTTATTTAATCATTAACTTATTTTTTACTGCCGGCTTCTTTGCAGCCTTTTTCTTTTCCTTAGCCAGTTCTAATTTTTCTTTTTTCCTCTGTTCTTCTTCTTCTATTATTACTAATATTTTTTTCCCTTTTTCTAATTCTATTTCTTCTTTCTTTAAACGTATCTGTTCAAATACATCTTTCTCAATTGCTAAATTATCTAGTTTCAAAAACTTTTCAAATGCATCTGGAAAAATAAAACTTTTCTCTCCATCCTCTTGATAAAAATCCACAATCATTATACTCTGTTCAAGGGCTTTTATTGTCCCTACCCCAAAACTTTTATGTACCACTTTTTCATTAATTAAATTCATATTTTTTCTCCTTCTCATTTTTAATACCATAAAACTCAGAAACTACTAATATACTCAATGTTTTAATCAAAAAATATAAAGAACAAGCAGTATGAATTACTGATTGTTCCTATATTAGTTAATGCGTAAAAGCATATATCCAATAGTTGTATTTATGGAAATTATATTTTTAATATTTTAAATTTATTTTTTCATCAATTATAGATTCTAGTTTCGAAATTTAATCTCATCTATATTATATTCCTTTTTTTCAAATCATGTAAGAAAAAATTTTTTGAAGTTAATTTTATATAAAATTATATATACATCTGTAACATTTATTTTCAAAAAGAGAGCGCCCCTTCATAACCATTTTGTAATAAAGGAATGCTCTCTTATA
>DAMAVY010000014.1:0-18331 GCA_032077725.1 Clostridium sp.
CTACGAGATGTATTCATAAATAATCCCCCCACAATTTTAAAATAAGTAAAACAATCTCAGGAGGAATATATACTCCCCCTGTGTTTAGCTGCATTTGCCATCATGTCATTGCTTAATTTCCTCCTAAAGAGGAACTAGTGCTATAAGTCCTATATATCAGACAAATACATAAGCTTATAAATTATAAGCTTATGTATTTAATTTCCTATTTTCTAAGACTAAATGAATAACTCTTGGAATATTGCTTTTAAAGTGTCATTTTCTCTTAACTCTTCTAGAGTTATTTCAGCATGTCCTTTAGTATATCCATTTCCAATAATCATATTTACATCTTTACCTATTCCTTCAGCTCCAAGTGCAGCTTTAGTAAATGAAGTAGCCATTGAGAAGAAGTATACAGTTCCATCATCTCTTACTGGTAATATACTAGACATTTCAGTATTTTGAACGTTAACTACGTTGATAGCTATATCAACTTCTTTTCCATTGTTTGCTTCTAAAGTCTTATTTAGAACGTCCATTGCATCAGTAGCATCTCCATAGATAAACTCTAAATTCTTTAGATTTAATCTCTTTAAGTTCTCAGCACGTTTTTCATTTCTAACTAAAGCTATAACTCTTCCTGTTGGTCCAACTCTCTTTACAGCTTCATAACAACATAATAATCCAGATTTACCTGCAGCACCTAATACTAGAACTGAATCGCCTGGTTTAACTAATTTTGCAACTTGAGCTGGTGCTCCTGCAACATCTAGAGCAGCAAGGGCTAAGTTTTCTTCCATATCTGTTGGAAGTTTAGCATATATTCCGCTTTCAAACATAATAGCTTTTCCTACAATATCAACTCTATCTTTATCTGTTTTAACATCTATGATTTTCTCAATTTTAAGTGGAGTTAAGGAAAGAGATACTAATGTACAAATTTTATCTCCAACTTTAAGATCTGTTTTTCCTTCTAAAGCTGAACCTATTTCTGCTATAGTTCCAATAAGCATTCCGCCTGATCCAGTTACAGGGTTTTGTTGTTTTCCTCTTTCTCCAACTATTTCAAGAATTTTAGCTTTGATCTTTTCTACATCATGTCCAGCTTCTACTTCAATTTGAGTGAAACTTGCTGAATCAACGTTTAAAGATTGAACATCTATAAGTATTTCATTATCGTATATTTCCATAGTGTTATCAATTTTTAGTGCTGGTTGTGGTAAAACTCCTTTTGGCTCTAATACTCTGTGTGTACCGTATTTGCATCCTTTTTTCATATAAAACACTCCTCTTAATTTTAATTTTTAATTCTTTATTTAAATTTTTATTTTGGACTCTTAATTTGAATCTTAATTTTGACTCTTAATTTTGACTCTTAATTTTTGATTTCTAATCAATAATTTTAGTTGTTGACTTTTAATTCAAGAAATTTTTAACTTTCAATTTTTAATCCCAATTAAAAAGATTCTCAATTTTCAGTTGATAAGATTCCGAATTAATGTTAATTCTTAATTATTTTAGTCCTAAAATTGCTCTTGCTTCTTTTGGTGTTGCTATCTCTCTACCTAGCTCTTTAGCTATTCTTACAACTTTCTCAACTAATTCGCCATTAGATTTAGCCATAACGCCCTTTGATAAATAAACATTATCTTCATATCCAACTCTTACATGTCCACCATCTAAAATTGACATAGTAGCTAGAGGGAATTCATTTCTACCGATACCTGATACAGTGTAGGTGCTTCCTGCTGGAATACTTCCCTTCATAAATACAAAATCTCTTATCTCAGCGCTTATACCACCATTTACTCCCATAACAAAATTAAAGTGCATTGGTGACTTAATGAATCCTTTTTTATTAAGTCTAAGTGCCATATCTATCATTCCTTTATCGAAAACTTCGATTTCTGGCTTGATATTTAATTCCATCATCTTAGTACCAAATTCTTTTATAGTGTCTTCTGTATTAACGAATATCTCATCTCCACCAAAGTTACATGTTCCACAATCAAGTGTTGCCATTTCTGGATTTAAAGTAACAGGTTGAAGTCTTTCAGCATTACTCATTCCTACAGCTCCACCAGTTGAAGGTTGAACTATAACGTCAGGACATCTTCTTTTAATTTCTGCCATACAAGCTTCAAATCTATCTCTGCTTTGAGTTGGAGCACCATCATCTTCCCTAACATGAAGATGTATAATACTTGCTCCAGCTTTATAAGCTTTTTCTGCTTCTTCGCCAATTTCTGTTACAGTATAAGGTACACTTGAATTATGTTCCTTTGTAACCTCTGCTCCACAAATAGCTGCAGTTATTATTAATTTTTCCATAATACCCTCCTGTGATAGTTAAATAATTAACAAACCGTGTCCCAAATTAAAGTGTTACTTTCTAATCTTATCTTTTGGAACTACGCATGTACCACTAGCTCTACAAACAACTATTGGTTCTTCTAGTACATCACAAGCTGAATCATTGATATCAGGTCTTGGAACTATTACCTTTCTAGCTTCAAAAATCATCTTTCTTGATGTATTTCCTACTTTTACGATTTCACCAACAGCTTCGATATAGTCCCCAGCATATACAGGTGCTATAAATTCTACGTTATCATAAGCTTTAAATAAACCTTCATCACCATCTTGCATAATTAATAGCTCTGTAGCTACATCTCCAAACAATTGTAACATTCTGGCTCCATCTACAAGATTTCCACCATAGTGAGCATCATGTGCGCTCATTCTTAATCTAATTAATGATTTCATTTTTCTACCCCCCATAAAATACTTACCTATTCATTTTGATACTTACAAATAAATATTTGCAAATGAAAAATGGCATTGAAATATTCAATACCATTAGATAACAAGTAAACCAATGTCTATAAATGCAATGAATATTTTCATTCCATAAATAGCTCTCCATGAAAATGGCAGTGATAAAACCTTATGTTTTATCCCCAAGCAATAACATAATACCTATGTATTCTTTCGGCCTATAAATACTTCACTTCAACATCGGATGGTATTCTCCTTAACATTTGAAAGCTACCAATTTATTAGCACCTCTACTTATGAGTCAATATTAAATTTTTACATAATACATTATATTATGCATCATAGTTATATTATATTTGTTTTTTATGAAAAATGCAATGGTTTACATTGAAATATTTTAATTTTTTTCAAATTTCTTTAATATTTTAATATTCTAGTCATTGGCTCTTTTCATAATAATGATACCAAATTCCTTATTTATCGTTTTTTATGGTATCCAACGTAGTATCATTCCCCATTTCATCCCATAAATCGCTCAAATTAGGAAAAGATCCTACGAAATTAATTATTGAATCATTATATTCTTTCTCACTCCACTGATAACCATAATTTATACAACTAAATAAATATTTTTTAAAAAACTCTTTAACATTATTATACAAATTAACAACTTTATATTCATTATACCTGTTACAAAGTATTATGTACATTTCATTTTGACTTCCTAAATTAACTGCTAACTTTAAAGAATCACTATTATAATAATTAAAATGGAATAAATAGTATTCTGTATTGAAATTAGTTTCAAGTTTTATAACCATATGGGCTGAAATTACACCCTTGCACTTAATACGCGCACTTTTACACTGAAGCTTTGTTGACTTTGATGAAAATACACTTTCATCAAAGTCGTCCTTAATAATTATTAAAGTTAAATGTCTATTTTTAATTACTTTTTCCATTAAAGCAGATACTCCTAAGGGTAACCCTTTAATCACTTTTTCTATAGACTTCACTCTACTTCCTCCATCAATCACTTAATCAATGCCCATTCAATACATAAGTTATAAGTTATATGGCTGCCATTATTCTAATTAATCAATACTTAGCACTTTAAATACCTCTTCATAATTTACGGCTTCAATGACTTTATTTCCAATATTATCGCTTATAACCCCAGTTCCACCTAAAATTAATACTTGACTAGATTTATATCCCTTTATTTTCTCTAAGGTTGAAGGATAATATCTACCAGATTCTTCAACAAGTACTATTGGTGATGATGTTAATGCTGCAACAGGTGCTCCAACTAGTCCATCTGGAAAATTATCTGCTGAAGCTAAGTAAATTTTATCTACATTTATATTGTTTTTAAAAGCTTGTAAAACTAAAGTATTAGTCTCATATCTATTAACTCCTCCAATTCTAATTGCGTTAGCATAATTATTTTTATTAGAATCAGAAATCACACCAGTTCCACCTATAGCATAAGTTACTGGTATAGTTTTATTTTGAATAAAGCTCTTGTTATAGCTATTAAAATCATCTTTTTCTGTTAAAAGTATTGGCATCCCTAACTTTGCAGCTATAGGTGCTATTGAAAGTGCATCAGCAAAGCCTGTTCCTGAAGCAAGAATAATTCCATTGCATGTCCCAACTTTTTTTACAACTGCATTGGCAACTAAAGTGGCAGTCTCATACCTATTTACTCCACCTAATCTCTGAATATCAGAAATCCCCTTAGCCTTTAGCTGGGTTTCAATATTAGTTGAGATTACTCCAGTTCCCCCAACTATGTATGCTTTTGTAGGTTTTAATCTACTTATTTCAGTTGATACCACTCCAGGCAGTTCACCCACTTCTGTTAATAATATAGGTGCATTATATGATTTGGCTAGTGGAGCCGCACTTAAAGCATCTGGAAAATCGCTTCCACAAACTAACACAATAGTGCTACTCCCACTTCCCCATCCATGTTTAGAAGTTTCCACTGCTGTTGCATATCTGTCACTTCCCCCCAGTCTAATCTTCACTGCGTCAGCATCAGCATTATGCTTAGTGAAAAAAATCACAGAAACAACTATGGATAAAATGAGAAATGATATCCCCATTATTTTACTACTCTTCTTCATAAAAACCTCCACATAATTTAATATTTTGTATACCTATATTCTATATCATATATTAACAATAATAAATATACTATTCCAATTTAATATTGCTTTTTTGTGAAAAAAATAAAAACCATGTAAAGTTCTAAAATTTCACATAGTTTTTTTATATTCAATATCAACTTTTTATTAAGCGGACTTATTTTCTTTAACTTCCACTTTTACAGTGTTACATTTTTTATATATAAACCAGTATGTTAATCCAACAAGCACTGCTCCACCAATAATATTTCCAATTGTTACTGGTACTAAATTTTTAATAACTCCTAGTATATTTAGGTTGTCCAGTTTTTCAGGTGTAACATGAGACATTTCTACAAATGTTGGATTTGTTTTTGCAAGTAGTCCTATTGTGAAGTAATACATATTAGCTACACAATGTTCAAAGCCTCCTATAACAAATGCAAACACTGGGAAGAATCCCATAAATATTTTTCCTATTACATCTTTAGCTGAATAGGAACCCCACACAGCTATACTAACCAAAATATTACATAGTATGCCACTTGTAAGAGCTGGTCCAAATTCTAAATTTGCCTTAGTTGCCGCCACTTTAATTGCATATCCGCCTACTGTTCCTGTTGATAAGCTCCCTGTATAAAAAATTAATGCTGCTACTAATGCTGCGCCTATAAAGTTACCAATCCAAACCAATGCCCAGTTTTTAAGCATTTGTCCAGTTGTAATTCTCTTCTGTGCCCAAGCTACACTAAGTAGTGAGTTTCCTGTAAATAGCTCAGCTCCACAAATTAGCACTAATATGAGTCCCACAGGAAACACTATTCCAGCTACAAATTTTTGAAGTCCTACATCACTGATTCCATGGGATGCAACTGCTGCTGAAAAAGAACCCAAAGCTATAAATGCTCCTGCTAAAAAACCTAAAAAAAGAGTTTGTACACATTTATTATTTGCTTTTTTTATTCCAACGTCTTCTACATAAGTAGTAATTTCATCAGGGGAAAGCATTTTTTTATCCATATTCAAATTCCTCCAAATTATTCATTTGTAAAAAACTTACTAATATTATAACAAAATTCTATCTTTCAAGTGTGGGATATTTAACATTACCCAGTGAACCAAGTAATATTAAATATTCCAATTTTATCCCAGGTTAAATTTTCATTTATATTTTCATCTTTAAAAGTATTTTTTAAAATGTTTTTGAGTTTCTTTGAGTTGTTATCTAATTTTTCTTTGGACTCTGCCATTTCTTCTAGTATAAACTTATCATCTTTTACTAAATACACAGTTTCACTGTCCTCTATGTATAAATCGTCCCCATAATAAGCTAAATCTCCAACAATTTCATAAGGCTTTATAATTTGTTTTATATCTTTTAGTTTATTTTCCTTGATTTTCCCTCTATATAAATATTCATTTTGTTTACCAGTTTCCTTATCAAAACTAAAAGTGATGAAACTTATATCACCTTTACTTTCATTAACCCTGCCTCTTAATAAAACCTCCCCTTTACTTTCAAAGGTATAGATTATATTATCATTTACATATATTGAAGTTACTCCTTGGCTTTCTACACCATAAACTAAACTATTTCCCCCATCAATAATATCTATTAAAATTCCCTCACAGGTATTTAATAGTTCCAAGCTCTCTGCATTATAAATTAAATATTTATTTGTAGTTGGATTTATATATAATTCTACAACTAATTTATCATTTATCCATGATAAATTAGATATTTGCTCTGGGTCCGCACTTTCAATTTCTAAGGCCCTATACTCTTTCTTCGACATATCGTATATATTGACCTTATTATTTTCACTCAAGTATTTGAATGCAATATTATTCCAGTCATTACTTAACGCTGCCATTTCCTTGAGTCTAGTTAAATCTCCAACGCCTTCTAAATACATCTCATCTTCATTGAAAATATAAACATTGTTATTCTTTTCCAATAAAGCACTTGTATAGTTATTCACAGGCCTTAGTTCTTCAGCCTTTTCTTTTTTTTTCTGTATATAACTACATCCACATGAAAAAAGTATAAGGAGAATTAGTACAATTATTACATTAAAATATGTTTTTTTATCTATCTTTTGTTTGTTTTTATTAAAAATCATAACTATTCCTCCATCTCTATAATTTCCACATGCTTTAATATTATACTACTTGAAAAATAGCTATTCAACATTATATCAAATTATGAGTAAATTTTTTCTACATTATTATTAGTTTTAAAAGCTTTACTTCTAAAACCGCGAAAAAAGCCGAGATCATAGTTTGATTTAATTTAATAACTATGCTCCCGGCTAAAACTAATTTTACTTATTTAAAGCCTTTTCTACAACTCTCTTAATTAAGTCTTCATTTGGTATAAATGGAAGAGTTATATGATCTGTACCTTGGTTTTTCTCATTATATTCCATACTTGTTTCTATTGAATGTGGATTTCTTGCCCAAGCTCTTCTTGCAACTCCACCCATAACATCCCATGCCATAGATGATTTTATAATATTATCCACTCTTTCACTACCATCAAGAACTAGCCCAAATCCACCGTTTATAGATTTACTTGTTCCAACTCCTCCACCATTATGAAGAGCAATCATACTCATACCTCTAGCTGCATTTCCTGCGAAACATTGAATTGCCATTTCAGCCATCATATTACTTCCATCTTTTATATTAGAAGTTTCTCTAAATGGAGAATCTGTACCACTTACATCATGATGATCTCTACCAAGCATTATTGGTCCAACTTCACCATTTCTAACAAGTTCGTTAAACTTAAGAGCTATATTCATACGTCCCATTGCATCTTGATATAGTATTCTAGCTTCAGTACCTACAACTAACTTATTCGCCTCTGCATCTCTAATCCAAATGTAGTTATCTCTATCTTGCCCTCTTCTATTTGGATCAATACATTCCATTGCAGCATGGTCTGTTTTTATTAAGTCCTCATGTTTACGGCTAAGACATACCCATCTAAATGGACCATATCCATAGTCAAATAACATTGGTCCCATGATATCTTCAACATAAGAAGGATATATAAATCCATCTTTTTCATCCACACCATTCTTAACAACATCTTTTCCGCCTGCATCATAAATAGCTTTTAAGAAAGAGTTACCATAATCAAAGAAGTATACTCCCTTTGCAACTAACTTCTTAATTAGTGAATAATGTTTAAGAAGAGTCTTGTCTACAAGTTCTCTGAATTTTTCTCTATCATCTTTTAATAGTCTAGTTCTTTCTTCAAAAGAAATTCCAACTGGTGCATATCCTCCATCATAAGCAGCATGACAAGATGTTTGGTCTGACAATAAATCAATTTTTATATCATTTTCTAAAATGTACTCAAGTAAATCTACTATATTACCATGATAAGCTATAGAAATAGTTTCATTATTTTTAGCTTTTTCCTGAGCAATTCTTATAACTTCTTCTAGATTACTTGAAGCAATAGAAATCCATCCTTGGTCAAGTCTTGTTTTAATTCTAGAGTAATCTACCTCTGCTATAATTCCTACACCTTTAGCAATGTCTACAGCCTTACCCTGAGCACCACTCATTCCTCCAAGTCCAGAAGTTACAAATATTTTTCCTCTAAGGTCACCATCCTCCGGAACTCCAAGTTTTAATCTTCCTGCATTTACTATTGTGTTGAAAGTACCATGAACTATTCCTTGAGGTCCTATATACATCCAACCGCCAGCTGTCATTTGTCCATAGTTCGCTACACCTAGTTGTGTTGCAAGATGGAAGTCCTCTGGATTATCAAACATCCCAACCATTAAACCATTAGTAGTAATTACCCTTGGAGCAGTTTTAGCGCTTCTAAATAATCCTAGTGGATGACCGCTCTCCATTACTAAAGTTTGTTCATCTGTCATATTCTCAAGATATTTTTTTATAAGTCTATATTGCATCCAGTTTTGGCATACTTGGCCTGTTTCTCCATAAGTAACAAGTTCATATGGATAAAGGGCAACTTCAAAGTCTAAGTTATTATCAATCATAACTTGGAATGCCTTACCTTCAGTACATTTTCCCTTATATTCTTCAATTGGCTTACCGCTAAGTTTTCCTTCTGGTCTAAATCTATAACCATAGATTCTACCTCTTGTTAAAAGCTCTTCCATAAATTCTGGAGCAAGAGTTTCATGAAGATGCTCTGGAATATATCTTAAAGCATTCTTAAGAGCAAGCTCAGTTTGTGCCTTAGTTAAGCTATATCCTCTATCTGGAGCTCTTCTAATACCTTCTTGAAATTTTGGCATTTCTGGTAACTCATCATCGAGTTTTATTACCATTTTATCTTTAATATCAATATTATTTAACATGATTTTCCCTCCACTTTTGATTATATTTATTTAACTTTTTAAAAATTTTACTATTTAACTTTTTAAACTTCTTCATTAAAAAACTCATTTAGCTCTTCAGTACCTTTTAAAATAAATCTACCATGGTTTATAACTTCAATAATTTCTCCCTCTTTAGTTATAGCATTTATAAAATCTAAGCTATCATAAGGAATAGTTATATCTGTATGGCACTGAGTATAAGCACTTTCCATATCTGTTTTTCTTAAAATAGATTTTTCATTATCCTTAGCAATTATTTCTTTGCCATCAAACTTATTATATACTCTTTCATCCTCACTATAAGAGTAACAAGTATCCCCAACAGCGAAGTGTGGTCCTGTTTTCTCTCCAATAAGAATTGGAAGCAACGGTACTATATCATGCTTTTGTGCTATTACATAAGCAAGCGTGTTTGTACCTATAGCAAACTCACCAAGAGGTAAAGTTTTATTAGGGAATAATAAATTTTCCTCTATATATTTTTTATTTTTATCTTCATCATCAAAATTTGAGCAATTATACTTCTCTATAAAACCATCTTTAAATAAAAGTTCTAAGTTAATATATTTTAATCCATCTAAGAAGATTTCTTCTAAATGAAGAAGTCCATTAGTTCCAGTTAATTTTGGTGATGTAAATACTTCTCCCACTGGAATATTAACCGTAGCAATACAGTTTTCAAAATTAGTTTCGTGGGCTGGATCTGCAATTTCTTGCATTCTAACCTTTATATCAGTCCTATTGCCTTTGTAGCCCTTTACATGAACAAATTCACCTTTATCTAAAGCTTCTATAATACTATTTTGAATTCTTTCCCACTTATCGGAATCTAAAGTATTTATTTTCATTGTATCTGCAAATATCTCTTCAAACTTATCCCCAATTTCAGGTGTAGGGAAGGCAATTATAGTAAATGTATTCTCTTTAGATGGAATATATTTATCCATTATGTTTCTAGTTCTTACTTTAGCATTTTGGAATAATGGGCCTTGCTCTTCACTTAATTTTAGAGTAGTGTTTTTGCTTTCTGGAGCAAAAGGAATCTCTCCAAAACTTTCAAAGTATGCTCCACCTGAGTATTTTCTTAAAGCTTCTTTATGATTTTCAAGGGCTGCTATAAGCTTTTCTTCTTTAGCCTCAGCAAACTTCTTATCAAATACTAAAGCTTCATCAAATCTATGATCATAAGTAAATTGTTTATTTACAGGTGTAGACTCTATTACAGTAAGTACTGTTTCCAAATTATATTTTCCAAATTCTTTTATTACTTCTTTCATGATAGCTTCTTGTCCAACAAGATATAATACTCTTACTGTAGATTTAATAGTATAATCCTTATTCTCTCTTTCAAAGCTTTCCATATATCCCTTAACCATAGTATATGCAATCTTATTTACATCGTTATATGTAGATAAAAATTTAGCTGTCTTAACTTCGTTATCAGTTATATACCTACCATATTTAAATAAATATCTTAAGTCACAGCTACTAGCCTGGAGAGTGATAGTCTTATAATGACTTTTAATATCAACGCCTAATTTCGTAGCCCTTTCATCACATTCCAAATCTAAAATGGAGAATTCAAAATCTCTAATTACATCTATTATTCCATCTACATCATCATTATGATTAACTACGTAATTATATGCATCAATGACTAAATTGAGTAATTTATCAATATTTTCAGTCTTATGAGAATATACTAATTCTATAATTTTATGCAATCTATTATAAATGTACGTGGCTACTTGCCCGAATTCTTTACCAAACTCTGAAACTGCATAATCAGGATTTCCATAACTTGTTTTATAATTATCTCCAATTAAGTCTCTATAAATTTCATGATTTTCATCTAACAGTTCTTCAAAAGTTTTTTCTTCAAAATACTTATCATTTAACTTTTCCTCTAAACTGCATAATTTATATAGTTTTTCACCCGTTACTTTAAAAAAACACAATTCTTTTTTACCCTGAGTATCTATTAAAGATAATTCTTTAATACGCTCCAAATTTTTAATATTACACATTCATATCCCACCCTTCTAATAATGTACTCTGCCTTCTATACATATCCATGTTGAAATTGTACCATATCCAAAAACTTAATAAAACACTTCTCAGTGTTTTTGTCATCATAGTACAGTGATATCAAAATGAAATGACAAATGAGAATTGACAGTTTATTTAGTTGAAAGTTGAAAGTTGAGAGTTTATTCAATTGACAATGGACAATGGACAATTGACAATTTATTCAGTTGAGAATTGAGAGTTGAGAGTGTAGAGTTTGGGGTTAATTGACAATGGACAATTTTTTCAGTTGAGAGTTGAGAGTTTTTTTTTATAAAAAAGAATTTATTCTAATGCACTAAATATAAAAGTGACATAGAATAAATTCAATAATAATTATAGGACATTCCGCCTCACATACGCTTAGTGGAACTTATCTTTGGCCCAGCTTTAGGTTTGGTATTGCATTTAAGGTTAAGTCTGAAATTCTTCCTGCCTTATACTCATAGTAAGCTGCACTTCCAATCATGGCAGCATTATCTGTACAAAGGATTGGTGCTGGAAATAAAACTTTTATTCCTTCTTCCTCTCCTCTTTCAGTAAGCTTTGCTCTAAGACTAGAGTTTGAAGCAACTCCACCAGCTATTGCTATTTTATCTACTTTTCTTTCCTTGCATGCTTTTATAGCATTATCTACGAGAACATCTACCACTGCCTTTTGGAAGGATGCTGCCACATCCGCCTGATCAAAGCTCTCCCCCTTCATTTGAAGAGAGTTTAAATAATTAAGCACGGCTGATTTAACTCCACTGAAAGAAAAATCTAAGGTTTTATCATGGAAGTTCGCCCTTGGAAATTTAATTGCATTTTCATTTCCTTCTTTAGCGATCTTATCAATTTTAGGTCCACCTGGATATCCAAGTCCAATTTCTCTAGCAACTTTATCAAAGGCTTCTCCAGCTTCATCATCCCTAGTTTCTCCAAGAACTTCAAAACTACCGTAATCCTTCATATGTACTACAAAAGTATGCCCCCCTGACACTACAAGAGTAACAAAAGGTGGTTCTAACTCTTTATGCTGAATAAAGTTTGCACTGATATGTCCCTCTATGTGATTAACCCCAATAAGTGGAATATTAAGTGCATAAGCTAAGGATTTAGCATATTGAAGACCTACAAGTAGTGCTCCCACAAGTCCTGGTCCATAGGTAACTCCCACTGCATCAATATCCTTAAATGTCATGTTTGCTTCTGTAAGTGCTTCTAGTGCAACTGCACTAATAGCCTCTATATGCATTCTTGAAGCCACTTCAGGCACAACTCCACCAAATTTTTTATGTATATCAATTTGAGAAGCAATTACGTTAGATAAAACTTCTCTCCCATTTACAACTACTGACGCTGCTGTCTCGTCGCAACTGGATTCTATAGCAAGTATTATAATATTTTCTTTTTCACTGATTGTTTCTTTCATATTTATCACCCATTTTTTAAAATTGAGAGTTGAAAGTTGAGAATTAAAAGTTAAGAATTGATGTTAATTTTGTAAAACAAGCTATACAAAATTTTTAATTAAAAATGATTTTAGATTTTCAGCTCTGCCAAAATCCTTCCTCATTCTCAAATCTCCATTCCTAATCTCAATTATGCAAAATCTCCATTATCCATTCTCTATTGTATAATCTCCATTAAATTATACTTTAAGTTTCATTATATATCAAACATATCCGCCCATTAAAATTATATCCACTTCATTAAGTTATATAATTAAAACACTAGTTCCTATGATATAATATTATAATAAAGAAGACTTATTATTAAAATTATATAAACAGATTTCTTAGCATCAGTCTTTTCGATGCTAAGAAATCGTTATCCAGGGACGTAGCCGCCCTTAACTCCCACTTAAGTGACACTCCAAATTTTACATTTGGTTAGTAGAACTTACTCCACCGAACGCATGTGAGGCGGAGTTTCATAAATAAATGATGGGAGTCTTAGGGCGGGTAGTTATCAGACAAATATATTATCATAGAAAGAGGAATTAACATGAATGATGTTAGCTATGCTAAAGTTATAGTAAATGGCTCCCCAATTTCAAAATCTAACTTCAAGCTTTTCAACAGCAATAACAGGGCAATTCTTCCCTATAACACTGGAAAGTATCATGATAGATATGCCCTATATGAAGAAGAAATTGCCTATGAATGCAGAGTTCAAAATCCAAGTATAACTTTAACAGAGGCTCTCATTGCAGTGCTTAAAGTATACTATAAAAGTGAAAAACGGCACCCTGACACAAACAACATTACTAAGAGCATACTAGATGGAGTTGAAAAAAGTGGGCTTATAATAAATGATGCCCAGGTGAGAAGACTTATTATAGAAGAGTTTTATGACAAAGAAAATCCTCGCTTTGAACTTGAACTATATGGTGAAAGTTCCTATGCTATGGATTATAAAATAGTACCTCTAGAGGAAAAAAAACCTATTATAAGTTACGAACCTCCAAGTAATAGGAAAAATAAAAGTATAGATTCTTTAGAAAAAATGGTTGCTTTAGGAAAATCCTCTACTAAAACCAAGAATTCAACTGATAATTCCGTTTTGGATAATGGAAAAACCACCAAACATGTTTGTGAAATTTGCCATAAGATTATATCAAAGGATAGTATCATGCCTTGCAACAAGGGCAAAAATGTAATATGTAAAAGTTGCTTTAAAAAATTATTTTAAATTATAAAATTTCTATCCAAGCCTTATAATACTCATATCGTATGGTATCTAGTGCAGTAAGAAGATACCTTGCTACGGTTATTCCGGTCTTATATCCCTGGTTACTAAGATACTCTAAATGTTCACTAAGATTGTTCTGTTCCGGAGTGTCAAATGAAACCTTGAGTAAACATTGTATAAAGTTACCCTGTTGCAATTTGTTTTCCCATATAATTTCATCCTCTTCTGTGATTTTAGAATTGGCTAATCCATATTTCACATCAGAATTTTTTCCTGATGAAATAACTATGACGAAATCATTAGGATTTTGCAAATAGTAGTTTGACATCTGAAAAAGAGTAATGCAATCCATATCTGGCTTACTTTTTTTATATGGCTCTGCTTCCAACATAGCAAGCTGCTGAATTTTATCCTTTCGAGAACGAATCCCTTCTTTTATATATAACAGCTTAGAAATCTGATTATCAATATCAATTTGGGTTTCATTTAAAACAATTTTTAAATCATTCACATTCATTTCATGAAGTTTTTTCAACTTCTTTACTGGCACGTTTAAACTTCTATAAAAAGCTATATCACTAATTTCAGTCATTTGCTGTAACGTATATTCTCTATAATCGTTAGTTTCATTTCTTTCCAATTCAATTAAATTTTCCGACTCCCAATAGCGGAGCGTAGATTTTGGAATTTGAAAATTTTCCGAAATCTCTCCAATGCTGTACTTTTCTTTTATCTCTTTCATTTAATATCACCTCTTTCCCATAATTATATTACAACGCCTCTTGACATTAAAGTAGGTTTAAAGTTTATAATGTATTTTTGTTAAGAGGAATATATTAGTGAAAGCTGAGGATATAATTTTATGAAAAAGAATTTTTTGAAATATGTTATGCCATCAATGATCTCATTTTTATTTACAGGTATTTATGCCAGCGTTGATGGGTTATTTGTGGGTCAAGCTGTTGGGGATATTGGACTTGCCAGCGTCAATATTGCATGGCCCATTGCTGCTGTGATTTTGGCAACTGGAACAGGCTTAGGCATGGGCGGCGCAGTGAATATATCAAACCATATGGGTGCAGGCGAAAAGGATAAAGCTGATAAAACCCTTGGAAACACTCTCATGTTACTTTTAATTGCTTCAGTAGTACTTACAGTTATTCTACTACTATGTGCAAAACCATTGCTTCGACTCATGGGTGCAGAGGGTGAAGTGTTTGAGCTAGCCTATCGATATATTCAAGTACTTAGTATGGGTTCTGTCTTTCAGGTGATGGGATGTGGAATAAACCCACTTCTTCGAAATCAAGGCAAATCGTGGGTAGCAATGGTTTTGATGATCTCGAACTTTGTCATCGATAGTGTTTTGAGTGGCGTTTTTGTTATGGTTTTGGGCTATGGTGTTACTGGCGCTGCGGGAGCTTCTTTGATTGGTGAGTTTATCGCGTTAATTCCAGGACTGTTAATCTTACTAAAAAAAGAGGACCGTATATCTGCCTCGAATTATTTGCTAAACAAAAAAATCATCAAGAGCATAATAAAGGTTGGTATATCACCGTTTGCTCTAACTTTTATTCCTGCTTTTACAATCATCCTTATCAACTGGCAGGCCCTTGCCTATGGAGGAACAACAGCTGTTGCTGCATACGCAGTTATTTCCTATATACTGGCTGTTGGTCAGCTCCTTCTACAAGGAGTCGGTGATGGAAGTCAGCCTTTAATCAGCTTCTATTATGGTGCAAATAAGCAGCATGCAGTAAAACAGGTTAGAAGATGGACATATTATACTTCTATTGCCACAAGCCTTGTGGTAATGATTGGAATCATCGCCATCAGAGACCAGATACCTGTCCTTTTTGGTGTTTCTAAAGAAACGTCCAGGCTATTGCATTCTGCCCTACCTATATGTGCAATATCACTACCTTTGTATGCATTTTCAAGAGCCTCATCATCGTATTTTTACGCTATCAAAAAAACTTGTAGTGCCTCTATTCTGGCATATGGTGAAGCCTTGTTTGTTCTCCCTGTTTGTGTATTAATATTACCATTTTTCTTTAAATTGAATGGAGTATGGGTCGCCTTAACCATAGTGCAATCCATCCTACTTATAATTTCACTTTTTCTACTAAAGAGAAGCAGTATATCAACTCATCAAGATTCTATAAGTAAGCAATTAGAACATAATAACAACTAATGTATATACAGAGTAAAATACTATAGGGTGCTACTAGCACCCTATTTTTAGCTTTATTAAATATGCTTATTAACAACATACCTACAGAAGAATTTCTTAATTATTTATGAGAAAAGTTAGTATATCTTTATATACTTCTTCTTTCCCAATCTCATTTAATATTTCATGTCTCATGCCTTCATATAGCTTCATTTTTATATTAGTAATACCATATTTTTTATAATCATTATAAGCTTTTTTAATCATTTTACCATTGCCTCCTACAGGATCATTTCCTCCTGAGAGTAAAAGTATAGGCAAATTCTTTGGAGCATTTTTAATATTATTTTTATTAGTGATAAATAGTAGGCCATCAAACATATCTCTAAAACCTGATGAGGTGAATACATAACCACAAAATTTATCTTCTATATATTCTTCTACTATTTTTTCATCCCTAGTAAGCCAGTCTTTATCGGTTCTCATAGGTTTAAACTGATTATTAAAGGAGTCATAGGACATCTTATTTAATAATTCATTCCTGCGCTTTCCACCAGTTTTTTTAATATCTCTTTCAGCTAAGAACTTAGCAAATTTTAGTATAGGTTTAGGATTCTGCGCTGTTCCTGTTGCTATAAGTCCATTTATATCTCCACCATAAACCATACCGTAGTTTCTTGCTAAAAAAGAGCCCATGCTATGTCCTAGCATAAACACCTTAAGTCCCTGGTGCTCTTTTTTTATAAATTCTGTTACTTCATGTAAATCATCAACTAAGTTTGTCCAACCATTTTTCTCTCCAAAGTAACCTAATTCTTCTTCACTAGAAACAGATAGTCCATGCCCTCTTAAATCACTTGAATATACAATGTAGCCATTATTGGTTAAAAAATTTGCAAATTCTATATATCTTTTAGAATGTTCACAAGAACCATGCACAAGATGAACTACTCCTAAAGCCTTAATATCATCCTCTGGTTCCCATTTATACATATAACTTTTATGCCCATCTCTCATGGTTAAACTAAATTCTATACTTTTCACAAAATCATCTCCCTTTAAAACATTCTATTATTTCCCTGTAAGTTTATTATATCATAATTGGGTTTCTGTTAAATTTAATATTGTCATTTTTTGCTATAAATATTTTTATTATTGAACTCACCCTGTTTTTTACCTTAAATAATTCAGATACATATATATTACTAAAGAGTATTTCGCCTATGTGTAAAACTAAAAAGTATTTGAATTTGTCTTAGGAGGTGTAAAAATGGAAAGTGAAGTAATTAAAATGGCAATGTCCCAAGGTATATGGGCAGTACTGAGTATATTCCTAGTGTTCTATATTTTAAAAACTCAAGAAAAAAGAGATGAAAAACAGGAAGAAAGAGAGAAAAGCTATCAAGAGATAATATCAAAGATAACAGATAAGCTAAGCATCGTAGAAGATGTAAAAAAAGATGTAGCAGATATTAAACAATATGTAATAAAGATTAACTGAATTTTAAAACTCCAATCTATATGATGTAGATTGGAGTTTGGTTTTTCTTATGGTAGCTCCCCTCCATGACACCATTGCCTTTAAAACAATTATCATAGACGGTTATTTACAAAAAAAATTCATCATTACATCAACTTTTTTCATGTAATACTTTCTAAATCATATCACTTTTACTGGTAATAATGCAGCCAATACGCCAATAACTAGAGACGCTAATATTGCTCCTATGATGGTTACGCTCATGGTTGGAATAATAAATTGAGCAAAATAAATTATTACTACAGCAATAAAAAATCCTTTTATACCTTTTCCAAAAGGTGATGCGCCTACTCCCATTAATGTCTCTACAAAATAATCAACTAAACATATTATAACTGCTGCTATTAAATACCACCATAGACCACTTATACTAAATCCTGGAGTAAGGAATGAAGTTACGCCTAAAATAATTGCAACTAATATAAGTCTCCCTAACCATCTTAAAATACTATTACTACTAAAGCCCTCTTTTCTTGCCTCATCATTATGTGCCATAGAAAATCCTCCTCTAATAAAATTTCTACTATTTAAGAGTAGTATGCTCATAAACTCTGTTTATATTATTAGTTTTTTTCATAATAAACTGTAAACAGTGGTGAAATAAGTACCA
>DAMAVY010000015.1:0-13314 GCA_032077725.1 Clostridium sp.
TCCCCCTTCTCGTTGTGCCCGTTGGTCTCGTTGCATTTCTCGTTACAACTCGGCAACATACAGTAATAAGTATTAGAATCTATTTTAGTTCTCCATATGCAGTTTTTACATTTACTTTTATTAAATTTCTTATTTGTATATCTCATATTCATCACCTTTTTTTGCATAATAAAAAGAACACTCACATCTCAGAAGTGTCCTTTTTTAGCGGGTAATATTTAATTTATGAAAGCTGTATCAAGAGTCTTTCTCTTACTAACATTATAGCACATCTATTTTTCATTTTTGTAGGTATTTTGTGGGTTCCTTGATGATATCTCTCTAATATAATCATAGCTATAGTTTAATTCCGTTGCTATATCCTTAAGTTTCTTTCCTTCCATATCTCTCATATACATAACTCTATATTCAAGTCCTACTAGATCCTTTAATTTCTTCTCCATCTTTTCTTTTTCTTCTTCCATTCTTGTTATTGCTTCACTATGTAAGAATAAGTGACTTTCTATTCTCCCTAACCTTTCTAATGCTTCTGCTAAATCTATTTGTCCTCCACCACCTGATACACGAGGTTGACTATAATCTATAGACCCTATTTCTTGTGGTCCGTCTAGCTTGGCCATCTTCTTTAATGCTTTATATTGTGCCATATAACTTTCATATCTATAAGTCCATATCTCTATATCTTCACAAAGTTCCCAATAAGGTTTAAATCTATTATTTGTCATTTGCCCTACTCCCCTTTTCTAATAGCATTAAGTTGATTATCTATAATTCTTATTTCTAGCTTAGTAGTGTTAATTTTTTCTTCTGCTGTCTTATATAAAGTTTCTGCTACATCCCTATTGAACTTTAATTCTGCAATCTTTTCATCTCCCCGACAGATATCTGAAATAATTGTAACTGGGACTTTATTATCTCTATGTTTTAATATTTCTGATGCTAAAGCTATTCTATATATTTTCTCTGCTTCTGCTTTTTTAGTTCCTCTTTCTTTCAACTTATTTACTGCTAGATTCAAAGTTCCTCTTAAATCTTGTATTTCATTTATTAAATCCTGCAATATCTCTCCTCCTAAACATGAAAAAGCCCAGGGTAAATTATCCCTGAGCTTCTAGAGCTTCTTTATTATATATTTCTATAGTTTTACATCTTGGACACTTCATTTCTATTTCAAATTCTGTTCCCTCTGGTATTCTTCCTAATAATTTATTGCATTCCTTACACCTTATATCTTGCATTAATCTACCACTACTAATATTCTGACTGGCCCTGAATCTTTCATATCTACTAATTCTGTTTTTACCGTATAACCTTTATGTGGTCCTACAGGTATAGAATATATTCCTTCTCTTTTCTCTAATTCCCTTACTAATTCTTGAGTTTTTGTTTCTTTTATATTTTCCATTTTATAACCTCCTAAATTGTGTAATAAGTTATTCTTTCATTATCTAATTTTCTTGTAATAACTTTTTTATTATCATGTACACTTTTCAATGTTATAAAATTTTCTTCTTTATTTATTTCTAATACTTCCCACATTTTATTATTAAATTTTACGTGTAAATTAATAATAGGTCTTTCTATCCTTTTGTTATTAGTTCCCATTTTTTAAACTCCTCTCAATCAACATTCCTATCACACTCTATCAACAACTTAATATTCTTCTCTCTATATAAATAATTTCCTTATCAAAACTTATTCTATCTACATATCTAATATTATTTTTAGTAAATCTAATTCTTTCTTTAAAACTTTTATAAGGTATTGCTTGTACTATAGTTAAAACTTCATATTCTAACATTACAATCCCTCCTAATCTTCTATATTCCCTCTAAATAATCTAATAATATTCCATTTCTTGAAACTATTTCTTGACAATCATCTTCAAAAAAACTGTATGGAATACTTGCAAAACCTCTCTTTCCTTTATTTTCTTCCCACGCTGCCCAGTGAAAAATTAAATCATCAAATTCTAATCTAAAGACCTTATCTTTACTTTTAAATGATACTAAGATAAAAGCTCGTCCTCCATTTAAATTCCAACTCTCCATGAATTCTATTTGATGTTGGTGGATGTTTTTCAAAGGAAATCTGTTTTGTTTTGTTTCTTTTGCATCAAAAGCTACAGGAATGCTTTTATAAACTCCTATAAAATCAAGTGTGCTTTTCTGTTCAAAATATCCGTTTACTATTTTACGCCCTTGTCTTTTAAGTACCTTTACTGGTGTTGCTATCTTTTGTATAAGTGCTTTTCCTCTTCTTAAATAAACTATATTAGAATAGTTTATATATTCTTCAAACGTATCTCCTCTATGGATTCCCAAATTATTCACTCCTTAAAATATTGTTATAGATATGTCTTTTTAATAAGCTTCCATCTAGCAGATACTTAAGATGTTTTATCATGTTCCACCTCTTTTTTTATTCTTTTAATTTGTCTTTTCACCTTTAATTCTTTAAGTGATCTAACTTGTCGAGCTACATAATTATCACTTAATTTTATTTGTTCTATTAGATTTTCAACATCTGCTATTTCCTCTATTAAACTTCCTAGTATTCGTGGACTCTTTAAACTTCTAAAATTCCTTTTATACTTACATACTGCTTGTATTAATTCGGAACATTCTTCTACAAGTTGATCTAGTTGACTATCTAATCCATAATGGAAAAATATTTCTTTTTGCTGTTCTTGGATGTTGTATTCCTGTTCTCCATCTGGACCATGCATAAGCCATGATATACAATCATTTCTGTTCTCAAATTCCTCTACATATGCATCACCTGTTGTATTATCTAGACTTAGCCAATATTCATCTTCTTTAAAATAAAACAATCCTAAAGGCTTTCTAATATCTATAATCATTCTTGCTTTTTGTAAATTTATCTCTTCTATTTTCATTTTATCTCCTCCAATTTTGCTATAGCTATTTCAAGACATTCTATTTCTTCTTTTACAATTTTAGCCTCTGATTGATTTCCAAAATGATAATCAAATTCTCTTTTTCCTTTAACACTTTTTAGCTTTTTAATTACTTCTTCATCTGTATATTTCAATTTTCTACCTCCAAATCTAAAAAGTCTTTTGTGCTTTTACAATGTAATTCATAAATTAGTTCTTTATCTGAAAATTCATGTGTGAATATAGGTCGTCCGATTATTTCTTCTGCATATTTGTGAAAATCATTAAAGTCTCCTATTACAAAATTTGTATAAGCTGTTATTATCGCTGCTTCTCTTTTAGTTATCATATCTACAACTCCTCATACACTTCATTTATTATTTTATTAGCTCTATCTATTCCCACTCTATTTTTTCTTAGCTTGTTAAAAAATATATCTCTATCTATTTCTTCTAGCCTTCTTATAGAGCTTCTTTCTTTTTCTAGTAGATATTCTACCTCTTCTGTATTTCTTATCTTGTCTATTCTCCTTCTCTTAGCTCTATTCATATGAGATTATCCTCTTTTAGTTCTTCTGAGTGACATTCAGGACAAACTACGAATCCTAATCCATGATCTGTGTGGATTTGTCTAGAAGTATATCCGCTACCATAAGTCATTTTTTTAGCACATCTTGCACATTCTATAATATTGTCCAGGTTATCCACATAAAGTATTGCCTTTTCAGGTAGTTCATATGACTCATATTCCCTTGTCTTAACATTCCATCTTTGAGCTAACATATATAATCACTCCTTTATACTTTTTTGCCACAGAAAGGGCAATAACTAATTTCTATTTGTTTTTTTATTCTGCTTGCTAAAGGTGTATGAACATCCACTATTAATTTGTTTTTATTAAAATCTACATTTAAAATCATGTTAAATTCAGTTCTTTCAAATATTAATTTGCAATCTTTAACATAGCAAAACTGACAATTTTTAATCATTTTACATAACCTATATAGTTTTAATTTGATAATTCATTAAATCATTTTTATTCATGCATTCGATATATTTCCCTCTATTTATCCTGTAGAAATTCTTATATTCCTCTATTATTTTTCCTTTTACTCTACTTGAATGAGTGCCTGTTCTAATTTTCCCATTAACATTTTTAGCTGCAAATTGATATTCTTTTCCTATCTCTAATTGTGGAGGAATATACCCTGTCATTCTTCTTCTTTCATACTCCTCTAATTGTCTTAGTCGAGGACTCTTTAACTTATACTTATAAATTCTACTGCTTATAGTATCTGGAGTATAACCTAATATTTTTGCAATCTCTTTTACAGTCTTGCCTTCACTAAGTAATTTTTCTAATTCCTCTTTTTGATTTATTTTAGTTTCTGTATTATGACTAATATCCATTTTCTTTTTACCTCCAATTTTAATTTTAATTTCTGAATCTTCATCAATTCCTTTTGCAATTTCTATTGAATCTTTTATATTTGCATTAGTGTTAGAATATACTTCTGCTGCTATATCAAATATTGCATTTATATTTTTATCCATGTCTTTCTAACTCCTTAATAGCATAATCTACTGCATCAACATCATATATCCAATCAGGATCATCTGTTGCATATGCTTGCAAGTGTTTCTTTAAACTTTTAAGTTGCTCCACATTTCCTAACAACTTATCATTAACTTTAGATTCTTCTACTCTTAATGGCATGTTATATTCCCTCCTGTAGTCTTTTTCTTTCTTCTTGCAAGTAATATATATCCCAAGCTATTTTGTCTGTTTTAGCCTTAGTTTTAGAGTCATAGATATTAAATCTATCGTATTCTATAGAATTATCTCTTATATCTCTTTGCTTTCTAGCAAGTTCTTTTATTTCTTTGCCTATTTCATCTATACGAGACATTTTCTTTTCTCAATAGCATGTACAATCTGACCAGTAGATAACTCTTCTAATGTAGCTAAATCAAACCTTAATATTAATTTCTTATTCTTATATGATGCTATTTTAACGCTAAATTTAAAACCATTATCCTTTAATAAATCATGTTTCAAGCCTAAGTAACTTTTAAGCATTTCTTCTAGTTCTCTTTCTTTCTCTTGAAGTAAAACTTTATCCGATATTTTCAATCCTGCTATTTTCATTGTTCTTCCTCCTTAAAATGGTATATCTTCGTCATCTACTGGTACAAATCCATCTTCATAGTTATTATTATCATTTTTATTTGATTGTTTTTTATCTCCAAATTCTAAAAATTGTACTCTTTCAGCTATAACCTCTGTTATATAAACTCTTTGCCCTTCTGCATTGTCATAGCTTCTAGTCTCTATCCTACCTTCAACTGCTGTAAGTCTACCTTTAGCAAGATAGTTTGCACAGTTTTCAGCTTGTTTTCCCCAGACTACAGTTCTTAAAAAATCTGCTGTTGGCTTTCCTTGCTGTTCGAATTCTTGTCTTTTATCCTTAGATAAATTCTTATCTACTGCTAATGTAAACGTTGATACTGCTGTTCCATTTCCTGCTAAGAATTTAAGTTCTGGATCTCTTGTTAACCTTCCGATAATTATTACTTTATTAATATTAATCACTCTCCTTTTATATTTTTAAAGCTTAATCTATATCATTTGCTGATTTATACACTATGCCATCTTTTATGGCCATAGAATCTTGCCACCAACAAAACACTTTATATTCTTTTTCTTTAACTTTTTCTACCGGATGAATAGAATCAGTGGATATTAAACAATCTCCTATCGCTAATAAAGTATCTGGTTGTATATCCATTTCTTCATATGTTTCAAAAATATCCATAACCTCGTCATTAATATGGATTGTTATTTTACTTTCTGCTGGTATTAACATTTATAATCCTCCTTATCAGCTTCATACATTTATTTACATCCCATTTATTTTATTTTTAAATTTCTTTTTAATCTTATTCTCTAATTCATCAGCAGAATACTCCGTTGTACGTTGCTTAAAATTATGAAAATTATTAGGCTTACCTTGTTTTTGCTGTTGTGGTTTATTTTTATTTTCTAGTTTCATACCACCATCATTTTTCCAATTCCTAAGTATAGCTTCTACATAACTTTTAGTCCTTTTGCCATTTTTTTCAGCTATTAACAAAGCATTTTTAAACCACTCTAGTCCATATAGTTCAAGATTACCCTGTAACCATCCACTAGTTAATCCATTAGGAACTCCTATACATTGTTGATATAATCTTGCTACTATAGTAAAATCATCTTTTTCTTTATCTTCTTTAATTTCATCTTCAGATAATAAATTAGGATTTTCATAATTATTACTAGTAGTAGTATTTGTTTCGTTTAGTTTAGTTTCGTTTAGTTTATTTAATGTGGCACTACCTTGGGTACTGTCTTGGGTACCCTCTTGGGTACTAGCTTGGGAACTAACTTGGGTACTATCTTGCAGAGTGTCTTTTTCTTGGGTATAAATTTGGGTACTAGCTTGGGTACTATCTTGGGTATTATTTAGCAGAGATACTAATTTATAAGAAGTAGCCTTAGTACCATTACTTTTAAAGTCTATAATCCCATGTTGCTTTAAAGCATTCCTTGCTTTATAAATTCCTTTTCTAGATAAACCACAATTCAATTCAAGCGTTATGTTCGGTACAGTAAACCATTCAATCCAAGCACATTTATTGTTTACATACATTAATGCGTACCATAAAGCAATTTGTCCTGTAGATAATTGTTTAATCTGTACTAGATCATGAAACGCTTTAATTTCTTTTATATAGTTCATCTATTTCACCTACCTTTATGTTAAAGAGGGGATAAATTCCCCTCATATATTATTTAAACTTCTTCATACGGTGTACCTTGTAAATCTTCTTTATCCTTTTTAGCTTCTAATTCAACTTCATCACATATCTTGCTGTAATCAACTTTTTTAACTTCATCTGACTTGTTATATCCATATTTTTTTAGTACCTTAGTGCATATATCTGCATTACCACCAGATATTGCATATATCCTTTTAGCCTGTCCCTTACTAATAGTGCTTGTATCATCATGTGTAGTGGTGTTTGAACTTGTCTTATATCCTTGTATGTCTATATCCTCTAAGTCTTGTGTGAAGATATCTGAAAGGCTTCCTACAAGTAAAGCTGCATCTACTAAACTTCTTTTCTTTGCCATTTTTAATATTGTATTATCTATACTATAAGGATCTTGTTTAATATACTTTCTTTCTTTACTATTACAGGAACCCATTCCTTCTGTAACAACTAAATCACCTTTAATAAGTCGACATTTAACTTGATACTGAAAGAATCCTTTTTCCCAATCCCTTGTACTATTTGCTATGTCAAACTCACTTCTAAGACCCATTAGCATTAAAAGTTTTTCTGCTCCTGGTTTTAACAAAGTAGGCTTGCTACCAGTCCCAGGTATTATTCCATAGTCATGATTTTGATTTAAAGTTTCTCTAACTATTTTCTGAAACTGATTTATTTTATTCATAGTATTTTGTATCTGATTCATTTCTACATTGTTAATGATTGAAAATTCTTTTTTTAACACTTGATTATTATTGTTTTCCATTGTCATTACACCCTTTCCTCTAAAAATCTACTAGCCCACATATCTGCGAAATGTATCAAGGTTTGAAGCTTAGTTTCATTTCCCTGGAGTTGATACTTTAAATCTCCATACATTCCGTTGTGGTGAAGAATTGCAAAAAACTCATCTTTTTCAAGTGATATGAATTCTGATATAATTTGAATGCTAATTACTTCATGTGGAATTCCTTTTCTTTCGGGATTAGATGTATAAGGTTTAGCTTCGCTTTGTTTTCCTGATTTTAAAATATTTTTAATATAGCTTGGCTCATTGTAGTATTCACATTTACCTAAGTCGTGAAATAAACCTACTATAACTATTGATTTTTCACTTAACCCTAATTTCATTTTTTTATTCAGATCTAAAGCAAATTTTGTTACATTTATACTGTGCTCTACGTTTCCACCCTCTTTTGCATTATGAAATCTGCTTGATGATGGTGCTGTAAAATAATCTGTCATCCTCAAGTAATCTAATAAATCTATCGTGTCTATATCTTCAATTTTATTAAATAGTTTTAAAAAATCTTCATGCAGTTTGTTTTCCATTTATATAATCTCCTTCATATTTTTTATTGGTATAATATATTCAATATAATTTGATATTCTTTCTTTAAATAAAATACTTTTGAATTTTTTACTTAAGTTCTTATAAGTTTCATCAAAATAACCTACAGTATCTAAAATATCTTCTAATGATTCTTTAGCATATTTAATTTCAATATTGTGTGTATCTGCTATTATTTCTGCTAATACTTGGAATGATATTTCCTCAAATTCTTCTATAACACTTAACTTCTCTGTAGTGTTACCTCTTCCTATTGCTTTTTTAAAAGTTGTACTAGTGATTTTTTCATATTCAATAGTTCCATCATATGCTGATACATAATATTTCTTTTTGTAAAAGTATTCTCCACCTTGATATATATATTTGAAGTACTCTGAATGATGCAATCTCATGCCACTTCCTCTTCTACCTTTTTTACTGTATGATCCATATTTTAAAGCCATTGTTTTTTCCTCCTCAGTTTGATATAATTAAGTTAATAAATTTTAGTAAGTGACCTTTTCTAGATTGCCCTCTAGAGAGGTCTTTTCTTTTGTAAAGACTACTGCAAGTGCTGCTCCTGCAACCTCTTGTATTTCCTTTGTAACCTTGTTCCATGTACTTACTTCTGTTTCATCTATAATTCCATCACAAGCAATACTTATCATGTCAGAATTAACTAGATTAAGATCTGCTATTTCTTTTTGTAGTCTTAAAACAGATTTTGCTACATCATTATGATTAATCTTAGGTAAATACTTTTGACCTACCAGAGTTGATTCTCTTAAATGTTCATATGCAAGCCATCTTGTCCCATAAACTTCAATCATCTTACACACAATATCATCTGGAGTTCGTGTTATTCCTCTTTCATAAGCAGACAATGAATCTTTAGATATTCTTAAAAACTCTGAAGCTTTTTCCTGCGTTAAAATAGTAGTTTTTCTAGCATTTTTATAAATGTTTTCGTATTTAATATCCATTCCTTTTCACCTACTTCCGTTATATAATTAAAGTAACAACTACTTAATAGTACTTAAATCAATTACTTTCTCTTCCTTTTTAAATCTAGGCATGTCCTTAACTTTTCCTATATACATCACAATCTTTTTCTTAGGTGTCAATCTAAATCACCTCCTTTCCTTTCTCTTCTTTTTCTTCTTTTATCTGTTTTAATATATTCTTATAGATATAAACCTTTTCTTCATCACCTAAGTCATTTTCTCTTACATATTTCTCTACTCTATTTCTTAAAATGTCAAAAGTAGCTTTTGAAAGTAACTCAGATGCATAATCTTGATCAGGAATATGAACAATTAAATCCATTACTATCACCTCACTTAATACTATGAAACCTACAAATTGTCCTATTCTTTTAATTTATTTCTTAAATAATCGGTAATCTTGCCATATTATCTTATTTCCTTTTTTTATATATTTTTCTTATAATTGAATTATGTTACAATCTCCTATAGAAGGGAGGTTGTCTAATTGAATAAAAAAGAAATATTAATAAACTTATATCAGACTAAAGATAAACTTGATTTAGAATATCAAGAACTTTTCTCTGAAGTTTTTAGTAATCACATCAAAGAATTCGATTTATCTTGTGATGATTATCAAAAACTACTACATAACTTTGAAGAATTTTTATTATTGATTAATCAGTATAGCACCGATTTAATTAATCAATCATTTGATAAAATTAGTAAAATAACTGATTAATTATCAATGATTTCTAAAGTAATTAAATGAATGTTGCTTTTATCCATGCAGCGATTCAATACCTAACAAGTGAATCTCGACTTTATACACAACACCTAGTACCTGATATATTTGTTCGTCTTATCGACGAAGGTCATTTGAAATAGATTTTACTAACTTTTTTGAATCTATTTCAAACTTAGGTTGCTCTTGAACTTGACCTTCAAGAGTAGCCACTCTTTTCTCTAGCTCATCTATTCTTTTTAGTAAAATTTCTATAGCTGCTTTTCCACTTCTCTCACCTCCTAAGATAATTATTTGTTAACTTTATTCACGTTGTTGGGTAAAAAAATATAATCTTTAAAATTTAAATTGCTTTCTTCACAATATTTAATTAATGCCCCAAAAAACATAGCACCAGCTCCTGTCCCATCTTTTAATACATGTGAGACATGCGACCTTTCCATTCCTAAAGCTTTAGCAAATGCTGACTTATTTCCTCCATACTGTTTTTCAACTAATGTGTTTAATTTTTTAAGGTTAGGAATCATATCCATCCTCCTTCTGTTAATTATTTTCACTTCTTAATTATATGTTAGCATCTTTATTATTGTTTGTCAACTATTTTCACATAAATATATTGAAAAGTTTTTACAGTAATATGTGTTGATTATTTTCACACTTATATATAGAATATTCATAAGGAGGAATATTATGTTTGATAAAAAACTTTTTAGAAAATTACTTATAAAAGCTATGAACCAAAGGACTTCAACTATTTATGCTAAGCAAAGTGGAATAAATAGAACTTATATTTCAAAGTTATTAAATGAAAAAATGGATAACCCTCCTTCTCCAGAAGTTTTAAAAGGTTTAGCAAGTGTGGCTCAAAACAATGTTACTTATATAGACTTTATGAAAGCTGCTGGATATATTGATTCAAATGAAAATTCTTTAAAAAATACGGACTTTACTGAAGAAGAATTAAAGATACTAGAACAAATTAAGAATGACCCAGAGATAAGTATATTATTTCATGATCTAAAATCAGCACCAAAAAAGAAAATTAAGCAACTAATACAAACATGGGAATTTATTAATAATACTTTTGATGAAATGGAAGATGAAGAATAATTTTAAATACTTATTCTTCTATGAAGAGGAGTTAACATATGAATCTATCAAAACTAATACCTTATCAGAATAAAAATTATCTACAAGATAAAGCTAATAGTATATTATATATAAATAAAATACTAAATCCTTTTGTTGAACTAGATAAAATTATAGAAAAATATAAAAACATAAAAGTTGTACAATTAAATCAAGACAGTAAAACTATATTAAAGAAAAATAAAGCTATTATAATAATTAATGACAAATTAGAATATAGGGAATATAGAGAGCAATTAGCAGAGGAATTTTGTCATGCTCTTCTACATATGGGGAATCAATTCTTTTATGATAATGAAATCACATTGAACAAACAAGAGAATCAAGCAAAGCAAATGGCTGCTTATCTCCTATGCCCTATTAGCATGATAAAAGAAGTTGGTATGGATGCTGATAATTATGCACTCATTGAAGAACTTGCTGACATCTTCAAGGTAACATATGAATTTATGCATTATAGGCTATCCCTCATATGGGGTCAAGATGTTGATCTAGTAGCTTATAATAAAGGACAAGCCTATGCGTATTTTGATTATGACAATATTTTTTTACCTTAATATAAGAACATACATTCGATATAATATGACTTTTTTCGACAAAATTTGCTATAATTAAAATTAATTATACAAAAATTTAAAGGAGGAATTCTATGTGTAATAATGATGATAATATGAAAATTTATGATAAAGTTAATAATATAATTAATGATTGCCTCACAACAACAATCTATTTATTATCTAATGAATTAGAAGAATATAAATTATATAAGCTATCTATAACAGATAATCAACCTTTTTTGGATATTATTAGTAAAACTATTGGAAAAATAGATGATACTTGTGAATTATTTGATTACTCTCTAGATATAAAGCCTGATGCTATTACATCTATTCTTTATCTAGAAGACAAAGATATTCCTAATTATGATTTAATTAAAAATAAAATAATTAATGATGAATCTGAATATATAAGTGAAAATGAACTTGTAGAAGAATATAATCATATAAAAGGATATGCTATTAAAGTTGACTACATAGAAGATAGTACTCAAAAACAACTAATAGCTTTTTCAAAACTTTTTAAAAGTCACATACTGACGCCTAAGACTAAATTTTTTCAATTTAATAGAGATAAATCTATAATGGAAAAGGTAACTTCTACACTTGTTCAATTTAATGAAAAGTTATTATCAATCAATATTGATAATACTATGTTTGTATTAGATAAACATTATTTTGAACAGCTATTTAAATATGAAGAATTAATAAATAAGTTATCACAAGAGTCCTTAAACGAAATACAAAATACTAATATTATTTCTAACTTTGATTCATTTAAAGAATATTGTCAAAACAATAAAAATTTAAAAAGAAAATTATCCAATGTTATTAAAAATAATTGTTTAAACCAAACAACCTATGAAGAATTCAAAAAATTAAAGATGAAGCATAAAGAAAATCTTTTATTCGAATTAAATGAAAGTAATCAGAAAATAATAGTTGATGAGTCTAAATTAGCTAAATCATCATTGCAAATTCTAAGAATTTATAATGATGAAACAGCAACAACTTTATTAACTAATACATCAATATTTGCAAGTGAAAAAATCCCAATTTAATTTAGTAGTTTCGAACTATATATTGTTGTAGTATTATATAAGTAAGGAGGAGACTATATGAAAATTAAAAAGCATTTTAGAAAATTAACCTTAATTACATCAGGTTTATTTAAAATTTTTCTGTTTTTAAGTTCCTATATACCTTTATTTATAATATTATTACTACAATACCATGAGAATAAGTTCATACTTTTTATTACCATTTTTATAATAATTTTACCGATATTAACCTTATATAAATATATAAGAAATGCTTTAGATGAAGAAACTAATAATACAATTGTTATTGATAAAGTTTATAGAAAAGGTAGTGATTCGATGAACTATATTGCAGGATATATAATTCCCTTCTTATCACTTAATTCTGATATAATTAATAATAATAAAATAAATACTGTTAATCTTTTATCTATATTTATATTATTTTTTGTGCTAGGAAATATATATATATCAAATCATCTATATTATATAAATCCAGTACTTAATTTATTATATAATATAGATGAAATAGAAGATAATAATGGCGATATTATATTTTTAATAAGTTCAAAAGAATATAATATTAAACCTGGAAATATTATATCTGTAAGGAATCTTTCTGAGAACATATATTTGTATAAATAAAAGGTAGTTATGATCATTAATGATCATAACTACCTTTTATTTTATTAAATTATTTTTAATGGTATAACTTTTCCTTCTTTACCAAGAGTGTTTTTTTCAAGGTTACATAATTCTTCAATCTCTTTAGCTGGAAGAGATAAATCATTAATAAAAT
>DAMAVY010000015.1:13324-18007 GCA_032077725.1 Clostridium sp.
AAATCGTATCCTTGCTTAATATCATTATCTAGTAATAAATTAATTGCTTGCTTAAGAGCTGAAGGCTCTTCTATATTTAAAATATCATCTAAGGGTTCTCTTCTTCTCATTTTTTTGAAAGAAAGCTGCTTATTTAAGTACAATATCTGATTGTCAGTAAATATTTCAAGTGTTGAACATCTATAAATCATAGCAGCTATTGAAACTTTCCATCTTCGTTTTAATGGAATAAAATGTTCTAAAGAAGTTGACATCACTTCTTTGACAAATTTTTCTTTAGGAAGCAAAAATGAACCAGCAAATAAATTAGCTTCTTTTTCAACTTTTTTTAAAATTTTACTATCCCTTAAATCATCTTGTTCTATATGATTATGCAATATTATATGCCCTAATTCATGTGCTATATCAAATCTAGATCTAACTGCTGATTCTTTATCTGTACCTAAAAAAATGAAAGGTCTACCATTTCTCAAATTAGAAAAAGCATCAATTTTATCCTCGTTTAATTTTATTCTAGATATTACGAACCCTTTTTTTTCTAAAAATAGTGTTAGATTATTTATTGGTGCATCTCCTAATCCCCAATATTTTCTTAATGATAATGCTACATCTTCTATAGTTTTTAAGCTCAAATTTTCTTCATGCAAATTATTACTAAAATCAGGCATATCAAATTCTGGGAATTTAATATATTGACTTAGGTATTCATAGATATCTTGTATCCAATTTATACGCCAAGCTACCATATCTCTAGATTTTTTTGTAGTACTTCTCAAACTTCTAAAAAAAATTGCAGTTTGCAGTTCATTTTCATAATTCTTTTTATAATAAAAAGTCAATGGAAATCCTAATCTTTCTACTATTTCTTTAAACACAGAACCACTAGGAATAGAATTGCCTAACTCATATTGAGATATAGATTGCCTTGTAACATTAACTAATTCTGCTAAATCTTGCATGGAGTAACCTCTAGCTACTCTAGCTTCTTTTAATTTTAAAGGGTTTATTATGTTTTTATTTTTTTCTGCCACCTTTTAACACCTCTAATCTAATATTATCTTTTAATTCAACTATCTCTTCTTCATTATTTTGTGCTTCATATTGTTCATTAGATATTTGCTCAAATTCACTAAATAAATCAAAACAATAAATCCACCCCTTATTATAAGGTTGTGGCATACCTAAGTTTAAAAAATCTACATTGCCATTTTTACCTCCATGAGTCAATAATATATATTTTGGGCTTTCCTTAAAATTCAAAGAGTTGTCATATATATCAAACATTAATTGATTAGAACAACTTAAATTATTTCTGAAAATTGCTTTTCTAGGAACGGAATATTTGTTTTTAACTTGACTTATTGTAGATATTGTATTTTGACTTATTAGCTCTATATGTTTATGATTTTTTCTTTTATTAAAACTTACATTGTATTCTAATTTTAAATCTCCTTTATCTATCATTCTTTTAAATTCAAATTCTACAGCAGTATTAATTAAATTGCCTACTAAATTATCTGCTACACTCCAATTTAGTACTTCATTTTCTGTTATTAATTGATCTATTGCTGAGTATGCCCTTCTTACCATAGGTACAAATTTAGATCTTAATCTTATAGGATATTCTTTATTAATTAAATTTTGAGCATTTATATTCGTTTTCATAATCTCCTCCTAAACTCTTTACAATATGTTGTTGAAAATATTTTATCATTTAAATTGCTTTATGTCAAATTCAAGAATATATTTTGTTTATTTGTCAACCACTATGAATTTTATGATTTATCTGTTAAAATAGAATTAAAATGAGGTGATTTAATGACTACTGCTGCAATATATTCTAGAAAATCTAGATTTACTGGTACAGGTGAATCTATTAAAAATCAAGTTGAAATGTGTAAAGAATATGCAAGTAAACATTTTAATGTAGATGAATTCATAATATATGAAGATGAAGGTTTTTCTGGTGGTAATACAGATAGACCTAAATTTAAACAAATGTTTCAAGATGCTAAAAATAAAAAGTTTGATATATTAATATGCTATAGGTTAGATAGAATTAGTAGAAATGTATTAGACTTTTCCAAAACAGTTGAAAGCTTAAACAAATATGACATATCCTTTGTATCTATAAGAGAACAATTTGATACTTCTACTCCTATGGGTAGAGCTATGATGTATATATCTTCAGTTTTTGCACAGCTGGAACGTGAAACAATAGCTGAAAGAATAAAAGATAATATGCAAAAACTCGCCATTGATGGTAAATGGTTAGGTGGTAATAAACCATATGCTTATACCTCAAAGCAAATTAAAACTAATGATAATAGAAAAGAATATATGTTAATTGAAATATCAGAGGAAATGAAAAAAGTTACATTAATATATAAAAAATATTTAGAATTACAAAGTTTTTCAAAAGTAGAAAGTTATTTTATAAGAAATAATATTAAAAGGAAAAATACTTTCTTTAATAAATCTACAATAGCATATATTCTAAGAAATCCAGTCTATTGTATAGCTGATAATCTAGCCTATGAATACTTTAATAAACTTAATGCTACTATTCCCTCTCCTGAAAAGTTTAATGGCAAAAACGGATTAATAGGATACTCCAAAAGAGATTCTAAAACTTGGACTGCTAAAGATAAAGAAGAATGGTTTGTAGGTATAGGAAAGCATAAAGGTAGAATTAAATCTAAAGATTGGATTCATGTACAAAGTATAATTAAAAACAATAGTCATAAAGCTATTAAAACTGGTACAAGTAAAAACAGTATCATCACCCCCCTTCTTGAATGTTCTTGCGGGTCCAAGATGAAAGCAAGTCATATTGCTAAAAATAAAGACGGCAGTATAAAGTATTTCTATTATGTATGTAGGCTTAAAGAAAGGACTCATGGCAGCTTATGTAACAAAGCTAATTTAAATGGTATAAAGACAGATAAAAAGATTGTCCAAGGTATGAAAGAAATAGCATTTAAAAATAATACTCTAGAAAAGCAAGTTGAACGTGAAATTGATTTCTTTGATGAGAATAAAATTAAAAGAAAAAACAAAAAAAATCAGATTGAAAGTGATATAGCAGATAAAAGAAATCAAATTGAAAAATTAGTTGACTCTATATCTAATTCAAATAATACTGCTGCTTCTAAATATATCTTAGAAAAAATAGATATAATAGATTCTGAAATAAAGTCTCTTGAAAATGAGTTGTTTCAAATAAATGAAAATAATGAAATAGATATATTGAAAAAATTAGATTTAGAAATACAAAAAGAATTGATGAATGAAGTTAAAGATATTGATGATTATGATTTTGAAGAAAAGCAAAGTTTAATTCATAAACTAGTAGATAAGGTTATATGGGATGGAAATACCTTAAACATGTATATTAAAGGAACTAATTTTACTAATAGTATTACATAGCTAAAGGAATGGTTTGGGTAAATGAAAATTCATCAGAAGATGTAGCAGAAGCTCTAAGAGGACAGTTTCCTGATACAGATAAAGAAATACTAGTATCTCTAGTAGAAAGATATAGAGACCAAGACACTTGGAAGCCTGATTTAGTTTTAAGTCAAGATGGTTTAGAGCATATGATGGATATAATGGAACTTGCAGGAGAATTAGAAGAACGCGCTGATTATGAAAAGATAGTAAATACAGAATTTGCTGAAAAAGCAATGGAGAAATAGAAGTGAGGCCTTTTGGTCTTCTTCTATTTTTATGCTATTTTTGTTTTGTTTTATATAATTTATGGTATAATTTATATAAGGAGATTTAATTTATAAGAGTAGGAGGAAAAATTGTGAATAACGAAGAAAAAATATATAATTTATTAGAAAAAGTATATATAGAATTACAAGAAACTAAAAAGGACTTGAAAGATTTTAAAGAAGAATCTAAAAATGATTTGAGTAACTTTAGGGAAGAATCTAAACAAGATTTAGATGACTTTAGGCAAGAATCATAAAAAAGTGTAGATAGTTTAAGAAAAGAATTTAAAAAAGACCTAAATAATTTCAGAGAAGAGTCTAAGCAAGAGCTGCAAAGCTTTAGAGAAGAGACTAAAGATAATTTCGTGAGTTTTAGAAAAGAAGCCAAAGAAGATTTAGAAGCTTTTAGGAAAGAAACTAATAGCAGATTTGATGCTTTAGAAAATAAATTTGATGCCTTGGAGAATAAGCTAGATGATTTAGAATCTAATAATGCAAGCCGACATATTGTTATGAATTCCAATATAGAAAAAATAAAGAAAAATATGAGCACAGTAGAAGAAGTAACAGCTAAAAACTGGACAGATATTATTGAACTCAAGAAAATAAAATGAATTTAGTTAAAGTAGGCCTAGGCCTACTTATATTTTTTTATAAGTAAACTCTCAATTTCTGCCTTTAAATCATCTATCATTACTTTAAGTTCTTCATAACTTGGACGTTTTGAATCATCCCACATTTCATCTTTTGATAACCACCATACAGGACCTTTTTGTGGCGTATCTCCCGTCACTCTAGGAAATAAATGCCAATGCACATGAGTATCTCCGTTTCCTAATAATTCATAGTTCATTTTCTCTGGCTTAAATACATTAAAGACCGCTTCTGCTACAATACTCATCTCTTCAAGATATTTCATTTTAAAATTTTGAGACAAATAATGCAATTCTGTAGTATGTTCTTT
>DAMAVY010000016.1:0-17535 GCA_032077725.1 Clostridium sp.
CCATATACAGGTACATTAAGTTGTTTTAAAATATAAGGAAGACTCCCTATATGATCTTCATGTCCATGGGTTATTACAAAACCTTTTACCTTTTCACTGTTTTTTAACAAATATGTTATATCCGGTATAACCAAATCAATACCCAACATATCTGCATCTGGGAAAGCTAATCCACAGTCAATAACAATTATTTCATTGTCATATTCTATCACTGTAATATTCTTCCCGATTTCCTCTAGACCTCCTAGTGGAATCACCTTTACTTTAGTTTTATTTTTTTTTGTCATATAATCTCCTATCTGGTAAAGAAGCCTCTTTAATTTAAGGGCTTTTTACCACTAAATTCTCACAATAACCTTGATGTTAGACCAACAAAATTATAATTTATAAGTTATAAGTTCTTTAAGGCTTAATTTTTTTATCCAAAGATTTTTAGTATTTTCTACAATCTATTTTAGTTTCTCTAGTAAACTTTAATATTAACATTGCACTCATTACTTAACATTAATTACATTTTCCATATCTCTTATAATTATACCACTCTATACTGCTTTTCATCTTACTTTTCTAAATGATTTAAATTTTTCTTATGAATAATTAAAAAAATTAGTAATTATTAACATCAAATTTATCTATAATCATACTATTAGTTCTCCAAAAGCCAATACTTGTAGAAAAATAATACTGTTTCCTAAATTATAAAAAAGCCTCCCTAAACCTTAGTCTATAGGAGGCTGTAAGTATTTTTGCATATATTACATGTTCTTAGAAATACTCAATGGCGCAATTAATTTATAATTAAATATTTAACCATTATCTTTTAATACTTCACTTAAATCATAACTTAGACTTCCTAGTTCTTGTACAGCTATGGAAATATTATTCATATCCCCGTTTTGAGTTTCAATAGAGGCTGTTATTTCTTCAACTACAGCAGCATTTTCTTCAGATACGCTTGCAATATGCTCAATTTGTTCATATATATTATAGAAATCGGAAGTAAGAGAATCTATAATTGAAGACTCTTCATTTAATTTGTCATTTTCCTTTTCATATACATCCTTTAACTGATAGAAGTATTTGCTAACATGACCAACTAGCTCATTTCCTTTGTCTATAGCTTCTACTCCCTGACCTACTTCTTTAACTGCAATATTTATTTTTTCAGTAATCATTTGAGTAATTCCACTTATATCCTTAACAGTTATAGCACTTTGTTCTGCTAGCTTTCTTACTTCTTCTGCTACTACTGAAAAACCTCTTCCTTGTTCCCCTGCTCTTGCAGCTTCTATAGCTGCATTTAAAGCTAATAAATTTGTTTGATCCGCAATTTGATTTATTCCGCCCAAAAATTTATTAATATCTTCAATGCTAACTAAAAGCTCATTTACTGTATTCATTGCGGTTACTATAGAGTTGTTTACTGTATTCATTTGAGTATTAACATTTTCAATTTTAACAGTACCACTTTCCACATTATCTAACACAACAGCAGAAAGCGTTGAAATGTCACTGGAAATCTCCTTTGTATTTTCAAACATTGAATTTATACCAGACATTTTTGAATTTATTTCATTTAAACTACCAGCATGTTCCTGAATACCCTTAGATATTTCATGAACAGCTCCTGTAATTCCATCATTCGTAACTTTAGAAGAAGTAATATTTTCATCGAGTTTTTGTAAATTATCATTTAAAATCAAAGATGTATTCTGAGTAACTTTCATAGTTGAATTTACTTTCTCAAGAAGTTTATTTGTCATTTCTTCTTTTAGTTTAACTGAATCTAACAGTTGACTTGCCCATTTTGTAAGGGAAAACAGAATAAATAATGAAGCATTTATGTAAGTAAAAATTATTAAAGAATCAGTAAGTAAAAATTGACTACTTACAATATTTTTCGGGCAAATAAAGAACAAAGCTAAATATATTGCATTTATGATTCCACCATAAATAAGAATTAATTTCTTATTAAAATATAAAGTCACCATAGCAATGCTCACTACAATTAAATAATGAGCAGCTTGATTGCTCCCTGCAAATACTACTGCTGCAAAAACTAATAATGGAATTGTAGAAAAGCTTATAGCTTTAATATTACTTGATATTGGAACAAAATATATTATTGTACTTAATATAAGTACAATAGCTACTTTAAGATTGTTAGTCAAAAATATGTCATTAATTCCTAGAGTAAGATAGCTTTGTACAGTTAAAAATACACATACTAGTACAAGAATAATATAATTAACCTTATCTGCTTTCTTCAAATTGTAGTTTACTGTTTCATTGTTCATAAAAATACCCCTTTACTCTTCTTAATATTTTGCTTGTACAATTTTAAAAAACATTCTGTCTATTGCGTCCATATAAATTGAATTAAAAATTGTTTAACTATTAATAATATTTCCATTTGTAAATTTCAAACTTATCTTTTATTTATATACATACTTTTAATATACTTCACGTTATTGTAATATATATATATCAATGAATATTTTATCACATTTAAATTATGAATACAATGTTAACATAAATTTGGAAATACATTTCGAGCTCAGCGTTTCATTTTCTCCTAACCAATTTTATGAATGATTTTATTAATAAAGAAAAAGTTAAATAGAATATAAAAATTTTTGTACAAAAAAGAGGCTGTTGCGACAGCCCCATTTGTTTAAAACTCTATTTATATTATGCACTCTTTACTACATTTTCTCGTTATCTTTGCTCTTTGTCATTTTCTCATATCTATTAAACATTAATAAAGCTACTACTACAAATAAGATTGGTCCAACTATTTGCCATAATGTAGTTTTAATATCACCCTCTAGTGCTGGCTGAATGATTGAGAAGAAGTTACCAAACCCAACAGTTAATGTAACAATCACTCCCCAAATTAAAGAACTCTTGTAATTCTTATATACTTCAAATGGTTTATCAATATCCGTTTTCTTCTTAAATTGAATAAATGCAATTGATAAGAACATATATGGAATAGTAATGGCTACATTAGTCATACTAATAAGTATATCCATGAACTTACTCATTGAATCTCCACCAAAAGCAACTAGAGCTATGATGAATATAACTATTGCACCTTGTACCCACATAGCGTATACAGGCATTCCATCTTCTTTTCTAGATTCCCCCAACTTTCCAGGCCATAATTTTGGAGGAGTCCCATCAATTAATTGTTTAAGAGGCGCATAAGCCAATGTAAAGAATGCACCAGCTAATGCTAAAAACATTGAAATACCAACATATCTAGCAACCCATTCCCCCATTACAATTGATACAGCTTCACTTGCTCCAAAGGCATGTCCTAGAGAAACTCCCAAGTTAGCCATAACTACATATGAAATATTTCCTAGATTAACGCCTTCACCTGTCATTACAGATGACCAATTAGTGAATATACCAATACATAGTATTCCTACTGAATATCCAACAACTATAACTATTGCTGATATCATAATTCCTTTAGGTATTGTCTTATGAGGATTTTCTGTTTGGTCAGCAAGTCCAGCAATACCTTCAATACCACCGTATGCAAATAATGCATAAACCACGAATGATAGAGAATAAACTATATCTCCAATATGAGTAGGATTTGGAGTTGTGGTAAATGATTTAAGCCCTTCTATGGGCTGCGCAAGATGTCCGGTTCCTATAAATACAGCTATGGCGCCAAGCATAACTACCACATTAATTAGAACTACCGCTGTACCCCCAACTGAAGTTATCTTTTTAATTTTGTCTAATCCCTTAGTTGAAACATATGTTACAAATATAATCCAAATAATACCTAATACCCCAAGTGCTTTAGGGCCTGTTAATGCTTGAATTCCAAAGAGTTTCCAAGTTTGGGTTGCATCCCTGCCAAATATAGCATTTGAAAATGGAACCCAAATAGTAGATGAAACACCTACCATCCAAATAATGTTTGAAGCAAACCACATAAATGTTCCTACAAATGCAAATCTAGGTCCAACTGATTTTTCCATCCAAGAGTAAATTCCACCCTTTTCATCTTTAAATGCAGAACCAAATTCTGATAACATAAGTGCGAATGGTACGAAAAACGTTATTCCTGCTAATATAAACCAGGGAATAGCCGCATATCCCATTTTATAAAATGATCTAGGGATGTTATTAAATCCATAAACCGAAGTAAATATCATTAATATTAATGATGTCAGTGTAAGTTTTTTGTTATCGTTTACATTTTGTGACATATTTTTTCCTCCTTTTATAATAAAACCCTATAAATTAGGTTTATAAACTATATTATAGAGCGAATATCGTGTTTTTACAACAATATCTGTCATAATTTTTATATCATGATTTTTTACATACAGATTTCATCATAAATTTTTCTATTTATTCGTTTAATTAGAATTGTTTATTCTGTATATTAAATTTAATAGTAATTTTACAAATAATTTCAATTCATATTATCTTATTAATGCAATGACATGACTATCCCTTTAAAAGTTGATAAAAATAAGCGGTTAATAACACGTCATATTGACAGTTATTAACCGCTTATTAGCTTTTAGAAAATTTTCTAATTATTTTAATTTATAATTTAGTATCTTTTAACAAGTTATTTATCTTATGTGTAGAATCTAGTAATGATGATAAAGATTTGTCATAGTTTAAATAATCTATAACCTTTGAAAGATACGTTGACATATCAACTTCAGTAAACCACTCTTTTTCTTTAACTTCCTTTGGTATATACGTCAAGTTAGTAGAATAAACTTGATTAATTAAGCCTTCACTATAGAATCTATCAAATTTTTCAATTCCCTCAGTAAACAATGCAAATGTTGCTGCTACGTATATATTTTTAGCTTTTCTCTTTTTAAGTTCCACAGCTATGTCAAATATTGATTCTCCTGAAGCTATCATATCATCAATAATTAATACATTTTTACCTTCCACAGATCTACCAATATATTCATGTTGAACAATTGGATTTTTACCGTGAACTATAGTGGAATGATCACGTCTTTTATAAAAAAGTCCAATATCTAATCCTAATACATTAGAATAGTATACAGCTCTATCCATGGCTCCAGTATCAGGGCTTATTACTATCATTTGAGACTTATCAATTAGTAAATTCTGTTCTTTTCTAACAAATTTTTTTACAATTTCATAGGTTGGATACAGATTTACAAAAGAAATTAGCGGAATTGAATTCTGTATTGTTGGATCATGAACGTCGAATGTTACTATTTCTTCAACCCCTAGTCTTTCAAGCTCTTGCAATGCAATAGCACAATCTAAAGACTCTCTACCTTTTCTTCTATGTTGTCTAGACTCATATAGAAGCGGCATAATAACTGTAACTCTTTTTGCTCTACCTCCAACTGCCGAAACTACCCTTTTTATGTCTTGGAAATGTTCATCTGGTCCTTTGTGATTTTCAAATCCAAACATTTTGTATGTACAACTATAATTTCCCACATCTGCGAGTATGTATATATCTTTTCCTCTTACACTTTCTTCAATTTTTACCTTACCATCACCATTGGAAAATCTAATTTCCTCAATGGGAATTAATAAATGTTTTTCATTTTCTAAAGTGCAGCTACTCTTTTCATTAGATTTTCGCGATCTTCTTTCCACAATATGTTTGCATACTTTTTCCCCTAGTTCCTTGCTACTTTCTAGGGCTATAATGCCAAGTTGACCATTTGTCATCATTAATAAATCTTCATTCATTATTTTTACACCACCTAAATATTTTTTTAACCTTTTACACCAATTGATTTCGCTTATTCTATATAGACTACATATAATCTATGTAGCTTATAATTTAATCCATCTTAAATTATTACGCACTCTTCTTATTTTAATATTGATTATTATTTATCTATGCATAGTATAACTCTAATAATCCATGTTTTCAAACTTCTTTTTATATTAATCTTTCACATTAATATGAAAATTTTAATTTAATTTTGAAAATTATTTCTTATTTTCCATTTTTATATTGACAACGGCTGTGTAAAGGACTATTTTATAAATTAATTAACTTTTTTTCAAAGGAAATAGCATTAACAATAGCTAATGATAATACAGTTAAATAAATGCAATAAGTGTAGCACTGTATACACCACATATAAAAGGAGTGATAATTAATGAATACTTTAATAGTTTATGCAACCAAATATGGATGTACAAAAAAATGTGCAGAATTATTATCTAAAGAACTTAACGATAAAGCAGATGTAATGAATTTAAAAAATATAGGAGCAATTGATATTTCAAAATACCAAAAAATCATCATAGGTGGTTCAGTATACATGGGCAGAATACAAAAGGAAGTAACAGAATTTTGCTCCAAAAACTTAGATAAATTAAAAGAAAAATCAATTGGATTATTCATTTGTGGTATGCAAGAAGGAGATATTCTAAGTACTGAATTCACTCAAAACTTTCCTTCTGAATTGATTAATATCGCTAAAACAATGGAATGCCTTGGAGGGGAATTCATCTTTGAAAAAATGAATTTTATGGAAAAATTTATAGTAAAAAAAATATCAAAAGTAACATCCAACAAGTCTAGTATATTAGAAAAAAATATTCATAAGCTAGCGGATGCAATGAATGCTATTTAGATAACATTCTTTGTTAGTACATTATATAGCGCTTAACTTTTCAGTTTTATTATAATTTAATGCAAGATTTTATTTCTTGAAAATATAGATGAATAAGAATATAACAAAAATTAATGAAAAATAAAAGCAGAGTAAAAACCCGTTGTCATTAAGTTAATGATTTTGAGTTAAAACCCTGCTTTTATTTTAGATACTATTTATGTTATGCGTTTTTTTGTAGTTTTTCATTCTTTTTTATTTTTTCATATCTATTAAACATTAATACCGCTACTAATCCAAATATTACTGGTCCAGCTATTTGCCATATTGTAGTTTTTATATCTCCATTCATGGCTGGTTCAATGATTGAGAAGAAATTAGCAAATCCAACTGTGAATGTTACAATCACACCCCAAATTAAAGCATTATTATAACTCTTGTATACTTCAAACGGTTTTACAATATCTTTTTTCTTTTTGAATTGTATAAAAGCAATTGATAAGAACATGTATGGAATCGTCATTGCTACATTAGTCATGCAAACAAGTATTTCCCAGAACTTAGCCATTGAACTTCCACCGAAAGAAATAAGTGCTATCATACTTACAACTATTATACATTGTACCCACATAGCGTTTACTGGCATTCCGTCTTCTTTTCTAGTTACGCCTAATTTTCCAGGCCATAATTCCTTTGGAGTTCCATCGATCAATTGTTTAAGTGGAGAATAAGTCAATGTAAAGAATGCACCAGATAATGCTAAGAACATTGAAAGACCAACATATCTAGCAACCCATTGACCCATTACAATTGATGCAGCTTCACTTGCTCCAAAAGCATGTCCTAAAGAAACTCCTAGGTTAGCCATAACAATATATGAAGCATTTCCTAAACTAACACCTTTAACTGCCATTACTGATGCCCAATTAGTGAATACACCAATACATAGTATTCCAATTGAATATCCAACAACTATAACTGCAGCTGATATCATAACTCCCTTAGGGAATGTCTTTTCTGGATTTTCTGTTTGGTCAACAAGTCCACCAACAGCTTCAATACCACCGTATGCAAATAATGCATAAACAATGAATGCTAGTGAAGACACTATGCTTCCAGCATATTGTGGATTTGGAGTTGTAGTAAAGGATTTAAGTCCTTCTATTGGCTGAGCAAGTTGTCCATTACTTCCAATAAACACAGCTATGGCACCTAGCATAACTACTACGTTGATTAGAACTACTGCTGTACCACCAACTGAAGTTATCTTCTTAATTTTATCTAATCCCTTAGTTGAAATAAACGTTACCAATACAAACCAAATAATACCCATTATTCCAACTGTTTTAGTTCCTGTTAATGCTTCAATTCCAAACAAAGCCCATCCTTGAGTGGTATCCCTTCCAAATATAGCATTTGATATTGGAATCCAAATACTAGATGAAACGTTTACCATCCAAATTACATAAGATGCAAACCACATAAATGTTCCTACGAATGCAAATTTAGATCCAACTGATTTTTCCATCCAAGAGTAAATTCCACCCTTTTCGTCTTTAAATGCAGCCCCAAACTCAGCTAGCATAAGTGCGAATGGTACGAAGAATGTTATCCCTGCTAATATAAACCAAGGAATAGCCGCATATCCCATTTTATAAAACGATCTTGGGATATTATTAAATCCATAAACCGAAGTAAATATCATTAATATTAAAGATGACAGTTGAAGCTTTTTGTTAGTGCTTACATCAGATGACATATTTTCTCCCCCTTAATAATGAATAATGATGAATGATTATGAATTCACCTTATAGATGCATTATAAAACAAACATCGTGGTTTTTCAACAATATTCCTCATAGTTTTTATTTTCTGATTATTATATTTATCATTTTGGCGAAATATTGGATTTATTTTACTTTTTAAGCAACATTTTATTCATTGTTTAATTTGATAATATTTTTATAAATATTTATATTGTGTTATTAATGAGGTATTGGTACGACTTCTATAATAAAGTCACAATTTTCCTGTTTCCATCTTCTAAATCAATGTTAAAAACGGATATTTATTCAGTCATTATGCATTTCACTAACACAAAATAAAATTTTGATACTTTACCTAATAAAAAACCACACATTCTCAGCATTTGAGAATGTGTGGTCTTTTAATTTTGATGATTTACTGGGTTTTACCCACTTCAGACAGCCCAAAAACAAGGTCCATTTTACAACTTTTTAAAAAGTTAAAAAGTTAAAAAGCTGTTGTCGCCGTGGGGGTTGAGGGACTTTGGGTACTTAAATGAAAAAATCCATACTAAAACTTGGAGTAAGTTATCCCAATGATATGTCTAAAACCATCATAATGAGAAATCCAAGTAATACTCCTATGGTCCCAACATTTGAATGTTCTCCTGAACTAGCTTCTGGTATTAATTCTTCCACTACAACATAAATCATAGCACCTGCAGCAAAGGATAAAAACCATGGCATAATTCCTTGAATAGAATCTACCAATAACACCGCAACAACTCCCCCAATAGGTTCAACAATTCCTGATAATGCGCCAAAGATAAATGCTTTAGTATTGGGCAACCCTTCTTTTTTTAATGGAAGAGATATCGCTGCTCCTTCTGGAAAATTTTGAAGTGCGATTCCAAGAGCAAGTGTCATGGCAGATACAATAGAAATAGCACTATTTCCATGTGCTGCAAGTGCAAAAGTTAATCCTACTGCCATTCCTTCTGGAATATTATGCAAAGTCACTGCAAGTACGAGCATTGTACTTCTTTTTAATGAAGAAGACATACCTTCTGATGAAGCACTTGTAGCATGTAAATGAGGAAGTATTGTATCTAATAACAGCAAAAACATACCTCCAAGAGCAAATCCCCCTGCTGCTGGCACCCAACTAATCTTTCCTTGTGCTTCCGCCATGTTCATAGCTGGAATTAATAATGACCACACTGATGCAGCTATCATAACTCCTGCTGCAAATCCTAAAAACACACGCTGAATATTGGGTTTTACCTCATCTTTAAAGAAAAACACTAGTGATGCTCCTAGAGCAGTTGCTAAAAATGTAAAGCCAGTTCCCATTAAAACTGCTATCATTGGACTAATTTCTTCCATTGCCCATGCTCCATTTCTTAGATTCAAATTTATCTTATCCTCATATATAAGATACATCTATAACAAATAACATTATTTTCTCTTTTACTATATGCTTTTAAACCATATTTGTAAACATTTTTCAATAACAAATCCATTACAAGTATTAATGGTTATCATCTATATATTATATTTTACAAAAAACAACACTACTCATAATATAATTTTATTACAAGTAATGTTACTTTGAATTAGTTATTTATATATACTCCTAGGCTTGTATTTTGAAACTCACATAAGTTTCTAAGTTATTTGTACTTTAGCCATTCTTACTTATAAGAATATTTACATTTCATTTTACACTTGCTTTGTGAATACAGACTTTGGTTGTCCGCATATTGGGCAAGTATAGTCCTCTGGCAATTCTTCAAATGGAATATCACCATCATACACATATCCGCATATGCTGCATACATACTTTTCATTCTTAATTTCTTCTTTTTCCTCTTCAGCAATATAAGTTGGAGCATTTTTAGGGCTCTTTCCTTTTACAACCTTATGGTAATAAAAGTAAGTCATAGGCTCTTCCTTTGAAATAACATCTGCATCTACAACTTTACCTAGGAATATTGTATGAGTATCCGTTTCCATCTTATTAATTACTTCGCAAGTAATATAAGAACATCCCTCTACTACTATTGGCATATTTCCTTTAATTTCATACTTTACAGAATCAAATTTATTAACAGTTTTTCCAGATTGAAATCCAAAAGTGCCTATTATTGATGGGTCTGAATTCTCTGCTAAAATGGAAATTGCGAATTTTCCTGTGCTTTCAATACACTGATTTGTATAATTATCATGATTGATACTAATTGCTATGGTAGCAGGATCTGATGTAATCTGCATAGCGCTATTAGCTGTGCAACCAGTTGGCCTTCCATTATCCCATGTTGAAATAACATAAACTCCATATGACATATTTCTAAATGCGTTTTTATTCATAATTACTACCCTCTTTCTTTTTTAATTATTGATTTTAAATTTTCCATAGATTATCTCTTATTTCACATATATGATTATTACTGATTTTTTATTTCTATATTTAAAATTATATCACAACGTATGCATTTATAGAATAATAAAAGTTATTTAATAACTTTTATTATCTAACTAAAAGTTTTAGTTTCGCAAAATTTAGTTAAGTTCTTAATATAGTTTTCTCGAGGAAATATTTTATTAATCCTTATTGTTATTTACGTAAAAACTACCACTGATTATTATAAAAGTGGTAGTTTTAAACTTATTTATTTTTTATTAGATTACACCATGAATCATTAAAGTACTGTCTTTAAGAACCTTCCAGTATAAGAGCTTTGAACCTTAGTTACCTGTTCCGGAGTACCCTCTGCAACAACATATCCTCCTCCATTACCACCCTCAGGGCCCATATCAATGATGTAGTCTGCGGATTTGATCACATCAAGATGGTGCTCAATAACCAATACTGTATGTCCCTGATCAACAAGCTTGTTTAAACAATCTAGTAGCTTTTGAATGTCTGAAAGATGAAGTCCTGTAGTTGGTTCATCCAGAATATACAGGTTGTGAGCTCCTCTCTTGATTTTTGCTAGCTCATAGGCAAGCTTCACCCTTTGAGCTTCACCACCTGACAGCGTTGTTGAACTTTGGCCTAGTCGCATATAGCCAAGTCCCAGTTCATTAATGATTCCCAACTTATGTTTTAAATACTTGTTGTCATCAAAGAAATTAAGAGCTTCTTCAACAGTCATTTCTAATACATCGGCAATGGTTTTCCCCTTGTATTTAATTTCAAGACCTTCATCAGAAAAACGCATGCCTTTACACACAGGACATATAGCTTCAATATCTGCCATGAACTGCAAATTTGTAACAATGATTCCGTCTCCTCCACAATGTTCACACCTAGTTCCATTGGCATGAGTTAAACTAAAGTCAATCTCTTTATAACCACGTTCTACTGCCTCTGGCTGCATTGCAAAAATCTTACGTATTTTATCATAGATACCTATATAGGTTGCTGGATTTGATTTGCTGTTTCGACCAATAGGTGTCTGGTCAATATTTATTACATTGTTTATAAGCCCTGATCCAAAGAGAAAATCATGTTCCCCAGAAACAATTCGAGCTCCAGTTTTATCAACCTTAAGCTGCTTATAAAGAATCTCATTTATTAATGAACTTTTCCCTGAACCTGAGACACCTGTAACACAGATAAAAACACCAAGTGGTATATCAAGGTCAACATTTTTCAAGTTATTTTCCCTTGCACCCTGAATAGACAAGAAATCATCACCCAGATTCCTACGCTTATTTGGTACAGGTATATGAGCTGTTCCAGACAAATACTGTCCGGTTATTGATTCCGGCTCCCTCATAATATCTTCCACTTTACCAGATGCCACAATATTTCCACCATGGACACCCGGTCCAGGACCTATCTCAATTATATGATCTGCACTCCTTATGGTATCTAAATCATGTTCTACAACAATAACAGTATTTCCTATATCCCTAAGCCTTTTCATGGTGTCGATAACTCTCATGGAATCTCGTGGATGTAATCCTATGCTAGGCTCATCCATTACATATAGCATACCCATAAGCTCACTACTAATCTGTGTGGACATTTTAATTCTCTGCATCTCACCACCAGAAATACTGTCACTTCTTCTACCAAGGCTAATATAGTGTAGTCCAATATCAATTAGAAGTTCCAATCTTGAGTTTATCTCACGAACTATTGAATCACCAACGTCTTTAATATCTTTCTCAAATCTTAAGGACTGTAAAAAATCTACCAGCTCTGGTAGCTGCATTCTACTTAGCTCATCAATATTCTTTCCTCCAATGGTAATCTGAAGTCTTTGGGATTTCAGTCTTGCGCCATTACATTCAGGACAAATCTTTTCTATCATACAATCTTTAATGAAAGTGGGTTCAAAGGCTTCACTCTGTGATGTCTTTCTTATATAATTTCTATACCAACTCTCTAGCTCATTAACAAAGCCTCTAAAGGGTCTAGCTTTACCAGTTATCCAGTTCCTTTTTTGAGAAAAAGGTGGCTGTAGCATTTCTACAGTTTCTCCCTTTGTTCCATAAAAAAGAAGCTCGTGAATATGCTTTGGAAGATCCCTAAAAGGGGTATCAAGACTAAAACCATATTTCTGAGATAGACTATACATCAGCACTGTTCGATAACTATCCTTACCAGATACGTTATAAACAGTGTTTCTAAGCGCACCTTTATTAATGCTTTTTTCTGGGGAAACAATTAAAAAATGTGGCTCCACAATATAAGACATTCCTATTCCTAGGCAGGTGTGACATGCACTGGCTGGGGTATTGAAAGAAAAATGAAACGGCTGCATTTCACACAAACTATAATGATGCTCTGGGCACCCAAAACCAGTATAGAATTCTTTATCTGTCTCTCCCATAACTTCCACTTTCACAATAATATCCTCATCTAGTGCAACCATGGCAGCATCAATAGATTTTGTAAGCTGGATATATGTATCTTGCTTTAAGGTAAATCGATCAATTATAAGTTCTATTTTATAATTATTACTCTCATCAAGTTCCCTTTTTTCAGATAAAGAAAAAGCTTCACCATCCACCAACAGATTTCTATAGCCTTTCTCTCTTAATTTATGAAAGGTATATTCATAATCTTCTCCAAATATCTTGTATACTGGAGCCCGAAGTTCAATGACTGTGCCAGTAGGCAATGTTGTAATATGTTCCGCAATCTGAGCTGCCGATAACTGCTTAAGCTTACGACCGCACTCTGGGCACTTTCCTACACCTGCTGTAGAAAACAAGAGTCTCATATAATCGTTAATGTCTGTAACGGTACCTACTGTTGAACGTGGATTATTGTTACCTTTTTTCTGCTCAATGGCAATAACCGGAGATAATCCCCTAACATAATCCACCTTAGCTTTTTTCAATTGACTAATACGACCTTTTGCAAAGTTTGAAATAGAATCAAGAAACCGCCTCTGCCCTTCTCCATAAATTACATCAAAAGCCAGCGATGATTTTCCTGAACCGGATACCCCAGTGATAACCGTTAGCTTATCTCTAGGAATCTCTACAGATATGTTCTTTAAGTTATTCTGCTTTGCTCCTGATATTTCAATATTTGTCCTAATAGACATATTAAATCCTCCTCTATTATTTACAAAGTATAACTATTACGGGATATAAAGATAACCCAGTTCTTCAACTGCTAGCTTGCTTTTGGGTGTTATACGAATTGTCTGGGATACCTTTTCAATAACACCTTTATCAGTCAAATAATCAAATATTCCAATGATGAAATGACCATCCATATGAAATTGCTTAGCTATAAGAGTACTAGTTTTTATTTCCTCATCAGACATGAATTCAATTATAGGTTTTTTCAATATGTCAAGATGCTGCTCTAAGTATCTATCAATACTTTCTATCCCCCTTGAAATTTCTTCTTCAGTAAGAAGGTGAGACATCGCATCCTTATAAAAGGGATTAATAACATCAGGATTAATTGCAATAGCCTTCTGGATTGCTTCACGGGAAGATGGTTCACCATTTATACAAAGTTCCATGTTTGCTATAACTTCCGCAGCCTTCAATAGATAATATTGTGCATAAATAGGGTCCTTCCTAACAGTCAACCATTTTTGGCACTTCTCATATATGCCTAAAAGTGAGCAGGCTATATAAAACGCTGATAATGCAATATCATCACTGCCTATTGTTTTCAGGTCCTCAAAATACTCATACAAACTGTCATCCGTTGTATAAGCGATTTTACCTTTTGAAAAATAAGACTGTGTAAACGACCCTCCGATGCTTCTTTCTAATGCTCTTTTGAAATCGCTTCTTACCAAGAGGTCAACATTTATTATTATGCCATCTTCTATAATGCAATAAGATGTGTTTCTTAGAATCTGATCGCGAACAACTAATGTCATGTCAATATCGCTTTTTTCCCATACCATATCATAGGCAAGGCTGCCACAGACAATCACTGCGATAACATTAGGATCATCTTTAACTTTACTGATAAAGCTATCAACTGCAGCAGTGTAACGTTTTTTTAATTCCGCCTGTAGTATATCATCCATAATCTCAAATCCTTTCTTTAATTTTATTAGTAAAGAAATAACTGTTTTTAACATTTAGTTTATGCTATGATTATATATGGTCTTATATGTAAATACAGGACAGAAATTGCTGAGGTTTTAAAATATGGATAACTACTTATTAGAAATAATAAACAATACAACTGAATATATTGAAAATAATCTTTTAGAACCATTAAATCTTGACAATATATCAGAAAACGTAAATATATCGAAATTTCATCTGTTAAGAATATGGAAAGGTGCTACCTCTACAGGCTTGATGGAGTATGTTCGAAGGAGAAGAATTGCTATGTCTCTAAAGGATTTAATCCACAATGGAAATAGTATTGAATTTATTTCTTCAAAATACTCCTTTGGATGCGAAAGGACCTATAACAGGGTTTTTAAGGAAGAGTTCAACATCACCCCAACAAAATGGCGTAGAACTCCCTGCTCTTTGGAAATTTTAGACCGGTTTAATGCAGATTTCATGAACTATGCAGGGGAAGGCCTTGTGTTTTTACGTTCAATAACCGTATTACCTTCTCTTTCGATTGCTGGGCTAGAATATACCATAGATATTGAGGAAGATATGCGGTCACAAATTGCAAACTCCTATGGAATAGACTTTTTTTACAACCATCGTTTAAGAATTTTCAACCCTGTAGAAAAAGATGTATATATTGGGTATACCACAGTTCCTGATAACTCAAGTAACTATACTCTATACCAGCCTTCTATAGAGGTAAGCCAAAACAGTATTGTACCAAAAGACATGAAAGTAAAGCATATAACTCCCCACAAATATGGTGTTTTTACTTATATGGGACCCCATAGTCCAGAAGAAATCTCCTCAAAAATTTTATCAGAAATACGAGAATACATCTTTAATGCATGGATGCCAACAGTTCAGTTCAATTTAAAAGAAACCTTTAACTTTGAGCATATAAACTACGCAAAATGTAACAAACATTACTGTGAATGTGACTTATATTTTCCTATTTCATTTTTATAAGAGAATGTTTAAATGAGATTTTTATGTATAGATCATACTGAATACTTACATAATAAGCATATAAACTTAATAGAATGAAAGTAATAAGAAAGGGACGATTTTGAGTATGCAAAATGTAACTAAAGGCGATAACTTATATGTCAAAGGTAAACACGGAACACTCTACAATGTTATAGTTCAATCTGTCGTAGACAATTATGCTTGTGTAAAAGGGAATGACTCTACCTTTGGAACTCAAACTGTAAGGCTAGGCAAGTTGACTTCGCAACCTTCGAACGATTTGAATAATCATCAATTTGAATAAAGAAACTATATAAATACTAATTTCATACAAATAAAAAAGCTCGCCTTTTTATGTTATATTACTGCCATAAAAAGGTGAGTCTTTTTATTGATTTATTATTAATTTATGTTAAACATACTATTTTTTTAAACACTTCATGAGATTTTATGACCCGTGTGCCCTTACTTTTTATCCAGCTTTTCTGATGCTTTTTCAAGCACCTCAATGATTGGAAGATGCTGTGGGCAAGCCCCTTCACACTGTCCGCATTTAATGCAAGTATTTGCGAAGTGTCCATTTTTTGTTTTATTTTTATAATATTCACGGGAGCTTCCTATATCTCCATAGGTTAATGTGTGGTTATATGCCCAAATTGTATCTGGAATATTAATTCCCATAGGACAACCTTCTGTACAATATCTACAACCAGTGCATCCGATATTGGACGCAGAAAGCATAATCTCCACCGCCTTATTCAGACCAGTCTTTTCTTCTTCAGTAATGGGATGAAAGTCAGACAGAGTAACTAAATTATCTGCCATTTGCTCAGCGTTTGACATACCACTTAAAACTGTAATCACACCTTTTAATGAAGCACAAAATCGAAGTGCAAAGGAAGCCTGAGATGCACTAGGGTTTACAGTTTTTAGCATTTCAGCAGCCTTAGGTGGAATATTTGCAAGGGTACCACCCTTAATTGGCTCCATTACAACGATAGGCTTGTCATATTTACATGCAACATGGTAAATTTCTCTAGACCTTACAAATTCGTTTTCCCAGTCAAGATAATTGATTTGGAGTTGAACAAATTCAGCTTCTGGATGTGCCTTAAGAATGCGTTCAAGCACTTCAGGTGTATCGTGGAAGGAAAAGCCAACGTGCTTGATAAGACCTTTTGCTTTCATTTCCTGTACAAATGACCAACAGCCATATTTTTCGTAATCTGATACATTATCACCATCTACAGCATGAAGAAGGTACATATCAAAATATCCAGCACCGGTACGTTCTAACTGCTGATTAAAAATACGCTGAACATCCTCTACCTCATGTAGCTCCCATCCTGGCATTTTATCGGCAAGAATAAAAGAATCTCGTGGGTATCTTTCTACCAAAGCTTTTTTAACAACCTTTTCTGATTCACCTTTATGATAGGGATAAGCCGTGTCAAAATAGTTCAGTCCACTTTCTATATAGGCATCCACCATATCACATACCTGAGGCAAATCAATAATTCCATCATCATTTAGTGGAAGGCGCATCATACCAAACCCTAGTTTAGGCATAACATCAAAATCAAGTTTACTCATTTGCAATACCTCACTTTCATTTTAAGATGTAAATATCCAGTTTATTCATG
>DAMAVY010000017.1:0-2244 GCA_032077725.1 Clostridium sp.
AAATGAACAAAATCATGTGGAGTATACTTATAATCTAATTCAATCAGAATTAGAAATTTATATGCATGGAGAAAAAAGAGTTATAGATGCATATGGTGTAGAAGTTGAGAGTAAAGTAAAAGATAAAAACAGTGCAGTAAATGAGTACAGGGAAGAGGTGAAGTATATTACACCCTATAGATACAAAGGAAGTGAATTTTTAAAGTTATTAAAAAATAATAAAGTATCACCGATACATCTTCTTGACATAACAGAAGAATATATTGAGGAATATTATGGCGATTTTGATGAAGCAGCTCAGGCTGTTGCAAATTAAATATTACCACTTTAGTTATTGATACTAGCTATAAAAATATAGTTATATAGAGTTGAAGCTAATGTATAGAGTAAGTATAATAAAGGATAGGGGGTGAGACGGTGATAATAGGTGTTGGAGTAGATATAGTTGATGTAAGACGTATAAAAGAAATTCTTGAAAAGGATAATGGCTTTCTAGAAAAAATATTCACATCTAATGAAATAGATGATTTGAAATCTCGTAATTTGAGACCTGAATATGTAGCAGGTAGATTCGCAGCAAAAGAAGCTGTATCAAAAGCTTTAGGAACAGGCTTTAGAGGATTTACATTTAGAGATATAGTAATAGATAATACTACTCTTGGGAAACCTATAGTCACATTAATAGGAAAAGCAAGGATTATTGCAAACAAAAATGGAGATAGTACTGTTCATCTTAGTATTTCTCATGAATGTGATAATGCTATTGCCTACGCTGTATTGGAGGGAAATTAATATGGGAAATCCTTTTGAAAAATTAATAAATAATAAAATAGGTTTCACGGGATTTAAGCATAGACCAGTACAAGTGGATAGGCAAATGGTAAAAGACTTGTTACAAGAGAGAAATGATAATTCTTATAAGGGTGATTATGGACAAGCATTTATAATAGCTGGATCTATGGGCTTTTCTGGGGCGGCATATCTTACAACTCAAAGCGCTGTAAGAAGTGGTGCAGGCTTAGTAACTCTCTGTGTTCCAAAAGAAATACAGGAGATTATGAGCATAAAACTAAATGAAGCAATGACTATTAATTTTGAGCAAAATGAAAAAATAGGTAATGTCATGGTTAAATCTAATTGCATTGCCATTGGCCCAGGTATGGGGAATACTAAATTAACTTTTAATATAGTAAAAACTATGGTTGAAAATGCGGAGTGTCCAATCGTAATTGATGCTGATGGGATAAATGTATTGCAAGAAAATCTTGAATTGTTAGAAAATAAAAACAATAAAATCATTTTGACACCGCATTATGGAGAAATGGCAAGGATTACAGGGCTATCTACTGATGAGATAATTGAAAATCGAGTTGAAGTTGCTAGGGATTTTGCTTATCAACATGATGTAATAGTGCTATTAAAAGATCATAGAACTATAATTACTGATGGAAAATATGTTTTTGAGAATACCACTGGAAATAGTGCTATGGCGTCCGGGGGTATGGGAGATACACTTACAGGAATTATAACATCTTTTATTGCCCAAGGATATGAGCCTTTAGTAGCTACATATATTGCAGCTTATGTGCATGGATATTGTGGTGATAGGTTAGCTCAGAATATGTTTTGTGTTAACGCTACTCATGTCATAGAAGAATTACCTTTTGCAATAAAAGAAATTATCAGTGAGAGCTAAAAGAAGATATAACTATTTACTATAATAAAACAAATATGGTAATAGAGTTGTAGTGGCAGTAATAAACATAATAGTGTAATAAGTTATTTGGAGGATTTATGAAAAAGATAATATCTTATGCACTTATGATTATTATAGGCATAGTGATTGTGATAATTTTATTTACAAATGGAAAAGGGAAAGCTTTAGATGAACATCATGTCATTGATGCATTAAGTGATATCAAAGCGTATAAAAGTAATATAACAATTGAAGTTATAAACGATAGGGAAACTAATAAATATGAAGGCGTTCAAATTTATAAAAAGAACATAGGATATAAACTAGACTTAAATGATAATAGATCATTTACCTTTAAAAATGACGAAATCCTAGTTAAAGATAGTGAGAGTACAAGAAATTACACATTGAATAAGGAATTTGACGAAGTTTTTAAATATGGATTTATTGGTGAATTTATAGGATTGATTTATACAAATGAAAAATTGGATTTTAAAACAGAAAGAATAGATAATCAAGAATTCTTTATTATAACAACACTAATTCCT
>DAMAVY010000017.1:2254-16995 GCA_032077725.1 Clostridium sp.
AATTCCTGGAAGCAATAATAATCTTTATCAAGGAAGCTTATATTATGACGTAAATGAAAATGTACCGAAGAAAGTAGTAATATATGATAATAAACATAGAGAAAGAATTATATATACATATGAAAGCTTTAATTGGACTGATGAGGTTCAAGAAGTTGAATTAGACTTATAAAACAACTCCAAAACAAGTGAGATTACTTTATATATTTAATAATAAGGTAATTTTTAATAACTTGAGAAATAGTAAGGTGAGTAATATGTTGGAAAAAATAAGACCCTCGTGGGCTGAAATTGATTTAAATTCTTTGGCTAATAATATAAGAGAAGTAAAAAGAGTTTCTAAGGGGAAAGATGTAATTGTTGCTATAAAGGCAGATGGATATGGACATGGAGCTGCAGAAATTTATGAAGTAATGGTAGATAATGGTGTGAGTAGATTGGCAGTAGCCATAATTGAAGAGGCTATTGAACTTAGAAGAGCTGGAGCTAAGCTTCCTATTATGATATTGGGTTTTACTCCTAGTGAAAGTTATAAAGAAGTTATTGATTATGAAATAGAACAAACTATATTTTCCTATGAAGAGGCCAAATGTCTCTCGGAGGAAGCTATAAAAAAGAACAGCATTGCTAAAATTCATATTGCTGTAGACACCGGTATGGGAAGAATAGGTTTTTTACCTACAAGAGAACAAGCGGAGGAAGTATATCGGATAACAGAATTAAAAGGAATCGAAATAGTCGGAATGTTTACTCATTTCGCAACTGCTGATGAAATAGATAAAGAATATACAAAATTTCAAGTTCAAAGATTTGATGATTTCAATAGGTTCCTTGAGGAGTTTGGAGTTATCATAGCCTTTAAACATGTGAGCAATAGTGCAGCTATAATAGATTTGCCTAACCTTGAATATCAAGGAGTTAGAGCTGGAATTATGTCCTATGGGTACTATCCTTCACAGGATGTGGATAAAAGTAAGGTAAATTTAATACCTATTATGACATTGAAGTCTAAGATTGTTCATTTAAAAACTATAGGTGTTGGAGATTCGGTAAGTTACGGAAGACTTTTCAAAGCTACAAGGAAAAGTGTAATTGCAACACTACCAATTGGATACGGAGATGGATTCGCGAGACTATTAACTGGCAAGGCTAAGGTTATTATTAATGGTGTGATGGCTCCGATAGTAGGACGCATTTGTATGGATCAGTGTATGGTTGATGTAACTGATGTACCAGAGGTTAAAGTTGGAGATGAAGTCATATTAATGGGACGAGATGACAAAGGAAATTCTATTACTGCTGATGATATAGGTAGAGCTACGGGAACTATAAGTTATGAAGTGCTTTGCAATATTAGTAAGCGTATACCAAGAATATACACAAAAAATGGAAAAATATGCAAGGTTAAAAGTTACATAGGGCAAAAACCATAAAATTTGTTGTAAAAAGTAGAATAAAAGTATAATTTCTTTGACAGAATAACAATTAATGAATTATAATTAAAATGTACATATTGTAGTTGTTATTTTAATTGGAGGTAATGAAATCCATGGGTAGCTCAAAGAAGTTGATTCTAAATTTCAGCAATAATTTTTGTGGTAAATTTAAGTATATAAATAAAACAAATAGTAAATTAATTCTTGATTGTGGAATAGTATATAGTGATGATAGTAATGACACTAGCTATATAGAAAATATGAAGCAAGGATATTTAGCTATGAGAGAATTAAATTTAGAATTATCAGAGTATGGCTTTGAAAGTTATATTAATGACTTAAATGAATATGAAGCTAGCCTTTAGGAGTGTGAATGCCTAATGACAATTGTTATAAAGAGGGGAGATATTTTTTATGCTGATTTAAGTCCTGTTGTTGGATCTGAACAGGGTGGAATAAGACCTGTAATCATTTTGCAAAATGATGTGGGAAATAGATATAGTCCAACAGTAATAGTATCAGCTATAACCTCTCAAATAAATAAGGCAAAACTTCCAACTCATGTTGAAATTTCTTCTGAAGAGTATGGATTAAATAAGGATTCGGTAGTTTTGCTAGAACAAGTTAGAACTTTGGATAAAAGAAGACTAAAGGAAAAAATAGGGCACATGACAGATGAAGATATGATTAAAGTAGATATTGCTCTAAAAATTAGTTTGGATTTAAAAATATAAATTAATTAATATATTAAGGAGATAGCTTATGTTATCTTCTTTTTCTTGCGTACCGGACATGGGGATTTTTACAGTGAATAATAGTAAGAACAATATGTAGTATTGAACTATCATAAAAGGTAATAATATATGGTATATAAACAGAATACATATATCATAATGCAAATTTAAGTTAAGTAGTTGAGAATAAATGAATTATTGGTATAATAAGTTTAGAAAGAAAGCAGGGAGGGTTAAGCAATGGAAAATTCAATACAATCATTAGAACAGATAGCAAAGGTTTTAAGAAGAGATATTGTAAAAATGTTAACAGAATCAGCATCAGGTCATCCAGGTGGCTCATTATCAGCTGTAGAAATTATGACTACATTATATTTTAATGAAATGAATGTAAATGTAAGTAATCCAAAAGATCCAAATAGAGATAGATTTGTATTATCTAAAGGTCATGCTGCTCCAGTATTATATGCAACACTTGCCGAAAAAGGTTTTTTCAATAAGGAAGAACTTATGAAGTTAAGAAAACTTGGAGCAATGTTACAAGGTCATCCTAATATGAATCATATACCAGGTGTAGATATGTCTACAGGATCACTTGGTCAAGGTATATCAGCAGCAGTTGGTATGGCAATAGCAGGAAAAATAAGTGATAGTACATATAGAGTGTACACATTACTTGGAGATGGAGAATTAGAAGAAGGCCAAGTATGGGAAGCTTCAATGTGTGCTGCTCATTATAAATTAGATAATTTAACTGCATTTGTAGATAATAATGGCCTTCAAATTGATGGAAACATTGAAAATGTTATGAATCCTAATCCAATTGCTGACAAGTTTGTGGCTTTTGGATGGAATGTTATTTTCTTAGAAGATGGTCATGATTTAGTTAAAATTAAAGAGGCTATAGAAGAAGCTAAGAAAGTAAAGGGTAAGCCTACTGTTATAGTTTGTAAAACTATAAAGGGAAAAGGTGTATCATTTATGGAAAATCAAGCAAGTTGGCATGGCTCAGTTCCAAGCAAGGAGCAATGTGACATTGCATTAAGCGAGATAGGGGGAGAAAGATAATGAAAAATGTTGCAACTAGAGAAGCCTATGGAAAAGCACTAGCAAGATTAGGAAGCGAAAATGAAAATATCATAGTTCTTGATGCAGACCTATCAAAGTCCACTAAAACAGCTGATTTTAAAGCAGTGTGCCCAGAAAGATTTATAAACATGGGTATAGCGGAAGGCAATATGATGTCAGTAGCTGCTGGTATGGCAGCATGCGGGAAAATACCTTTTGCATCTACTTTTGCTATATTTGCAACAGGAAGAGCTTTTGAACAAATAAGAAACTCTATCTGTTATCCTAAACTAAATGTAAAAGTATGTGCTACTCACGCTGGTATAACAGTAGGCGAAGATGGCGCATCTCATCAATCAGTAGAAGATATTTCCCTTATGAGAAGTATACCTAATATGGTTGTTATCAGTCCTAGTGATGGAATTGAAACAGAAGCTGCTATAGAAGCTATTATAAAATATGATGGCCCTTGCTATGTAAGACTTGGCAGAAGCGCTGTACCTATCATAAATGATAATGAAGATTATAAATTTGAAATTGGAAAAGGAATAACTTTAAGAGAAGGAAAAGATGCTACAATAATTGCAACTGGAATTATGGTAGAGGCAGCTTTGGAAGCATATAATATCTTAGCTGAAGATGGAATAAAAGTAAGAGTTATTAATATCCATACCATAAAGCCAATAGATGAAGAAATTATAATTAAAGCTGCAAGAGAAACAAATCTTATAGTTACAGCTGAAGAACATAGCATTATAGGTGGGCTTGGTTCTGCAGTAGCTGAAGTAGTTACAACTAATAGCCCAACTACTGTACTTAGAGTTGGTATTAAAGATACTTTTGGCGAAAGCGGCAAACCTGCTGAATTATTAAAAGCTTATGGATTAACATCAGCTGAAATAGTTAAAGCAGTAAAAACAGGAATCAGCATGAAATAATATATAATAAAAAAGAAATCTAGATTATTTCTAGGTTTCTTTTTTATTTTTTGAAGACTGTGGAGATAGTAGGTAACAAATGAGTCTTCGACTTCAGTAGAGGTAAATTTGCGAAACATGGGGAATTAAGGATAGGATTTATGAAAATGTAACTAAAACGTTAATAATTCATAGATTATGGGGAATATAGTGATTTTTCATATAAGCTATGGTATAATTTAAAAACGTAAAATCAAAAAAAATTATTTATCGAGGGAGAGGAATTGTAGATGAAACAGACCATCCGAGGATATATACGCGACACGTTTTTTTGCTTTAAACTATCATTAAAGTTGATTTTCATACCTATAATATTAGGTGTTGTTTTTAGTGTTATTTATTTGTTAAGTAATGGTTATTCCATAGAATTTGCTCAAATTTTATTGTGGATAAGAAACGCTGGAATTATATTTTCTTGTGCAGGGCTTTCTATATGTGCATTAGGATTTTTACAACCTACAATGCTATTAAGACCACTAAGTTATGAAAAAACTTGGAGAAAGCATTTAAATAAATTTGGATTAATTGGAACTATATTTTGTACCTTTGGATTTTTAATAATATATTTTTTAATTTTTGATTTGCAAATTCATAAGTGGCTTATATAGTACAATATACAAAAAATAAAAATAAAAATATTTCATGTGTTCTCATACTAATTAAGAAATTGTATATTTGACATTAAATAAACTACATCAATATTTCCTATTAGTAAGTAGGGCTAAAAATATATTAATGTAGTTTTAATATTACTACTTATATATTATGTTTTTATACTGTTAGAGATTTGCATTTTAATATTTTATGATATAATATACACATAAGTGAGAGTCCAAATCTTAGATTTGGGTCCTCGAACTTACTCCACCGAACGCATGTGAGGCGGAGTTTCATTAAAAAAACGCATGTGAGGCGGAGTGTCCTCTCGAGCAGAGCGAGAAAAGAAAATCTTTGATTTGGATAGTGGAAGTTAAGTGAGAATCTAAATCTTTGATTTAGCTCTTCGAACTTACTCCACCGAACGCATGTGAGGCGGAATGTCCTCTCGAGCAGAGCGAGAAAAAGAGATTTTTATGAAAAAAATTAATTCTATATAAAGTGAAACTTTTTAGGTGGAGTTTCAACTCCAAATATAATTTAGTTGAATTTATATAGGATTGGGTGATTCTTAGTTCAACAATCTTAAAGAGGAAGAATGCTAGATGAACTAGGTATGAGACTAAGTAAAAAATTGAGGAGAGTTAATTATTATGATAGATTTTAAAAATGTTACTAAGGTTTACAATAACAATGTACTAGCATTATCTAACTTAAATGTACATATCGACCAAGGCGAGTTTGTTTTTCTAGTAGGACCAAGTGGCGCTGGAAAATCTACTTTTATAAAAATGCTATTAAAAGAGCTTGACCCTACAGCAGGCTCAGTTATTGTTGCAGGATCAGATTTAACTAAATTATCAAGAAATGAAATACCTTATTATAGAAGAAAAATTGGAGTCGTTTTTCAAGACTTTAGGTTAATACAAACTTTAAATGTATTTGATAATGTAGCTTTTGCCCTAAGAGTAACTGGTGCGAGTGAAAAAGATATACAGAAGAAAGTTCCAGCAGTACTTTCCATGGTTGGACTATCTAAAAAGAGAAATGCGCTTCCATCTCAGCTTTCAGGAGGGGAACAGCAGAGGGTGTCTATTGCTAGAGCTATAGTAAACAGTCCATCATTGCTAATTGCAGATGAACCTACAGGAAACTTAGATCCAGAAACTTCTTTAGAGATAATGGATATTTTGAGTGATATTAGTAGAGCTGGTACTACAATTGTAATGGCAACCCACGCCAGAGATATAGTTAATGCTATGAAAAAGAGAGTTATAGCTATTGAAAAAGGTGTTATTGCAAGGGACGAGGAAAGGGGAAAATACGGTTATGAAATTTGATTCTTTTAAGTATTCAGTTAAAGAAGCGTTTAAAAGTATAATAAGAAACAAGACCTTAAGTATAGCATCTATAGCTACGGTTATAGCTACTCTATTTATATTAGGTGTTATAACATTAGGAGTTGCAAATGTTGATAAAGCAATTACTCAGCTAGGGTCTATGGTTGAGGCTAGAATTTATTTGAAGGACGATATTAGTAATGCTGACAAAGCTGCTATTGAAAGTAAAATTAAAGCTGTAGATGGAATAACCAGTTTAACTTTTCAGAGCAGGGAAAAGGCATTAGAAGATGTAAAAACACAGCTAGGTGATAAAACTGGAGAATTAACAGTTGGATTTGAAGAGAGAAATCCATTTCCTGCGTCATTTACAGTTAATGTTAAAGAACCAAAGGTTATAGATAACGTTGTAAGTGGAATAAAGGGCATGAAGGGTATTGATAGGATAAAGGATGCAAGAGAAATAATTGCTAAAATTTCCAGATTTACTAACACTGTTAAAATAGGAGCTGCTGTTGCCTTTGTAATATTTATTTTAATATCTCTTTTCTTGATAGGAAATACTATAAAGATTACTGTGTTTACAAGAAAAAGAGAAATTGGAATCATGAAATATGTAGGTGCAACAGATTGGTTTATTAGATGGCCATTCATCATAGAGGGGATAATATTAGGTGTTATAGGTGCAATTATATCAGTAATAGTATTGAATCTGTTATATGCATTGCTTATTGCCAAATTTAGTACTGATTCATTATTTGGGTTTACTTTAGTGGGGGTTTCCTACATTTGGAAGATTGTTGTTTGGGAATCCTTAGCATGTGGAGTGTTTATAGGTAGTATTGGAAGTGTAATCTCAATGAGAAAATTCTTGAAAGTTTAAACTAAAAGTAACAAATGAGACTAAGAATTTATTTCTTAGTCTCATTTGTGTATAATAGTATGTATTAATCAATAAAAAATAATTAATAAAATAGTTTAAGTTACATAGTATTATTATAGACTATATAAAGTAATAATAAGTATATTATAAATTGAGAGGGTGATTTATATGGATAAGAAAAAAATTAAATGGAAATCGATTATTATTGTATTGGTTATTGTAATTGTGACAAATTTGACAACACTATGTGTGGCTAACTATGTATCCTTCAATTTACCTAATGGCAAAGTTTTGGTAAGCAGAAATACTTATGAAAATGTAATGGATTTTCAAAAGTTATATACAATTAAAGATAAGCTTAAAAAGTATTATTTGGAAGATATTGATATGAGTGCTCTAGTAGATGGTGCTGCAGCTGGAATGGTTGAAGCTGTGGGTGATCCTTATACAACATATATGAATGCAAAGGAATTTAAAGATTTCTATTCTCAAACTGAGGGAAATTATGTAGGACTAGGAATACAAGTTGCAGTTAAAGATGATAAAATAGTTGTTGTATCTGTCTTTGAAAATTCACCAGCAAAAAAGGTGGGCATAATTTCAGGAGATATTATAGAAAGTGTAAATGGTGTTACTGTTGAAGGTAAAGACCTTGAAAAAGCAGTTGCAACTATGAAGGGTGAAAAAGGTGGGGCTGTTGATCTAAAAATGTCTAGAGAAAATAGCGGTACCTATGATGTGAAGGCTGTAAGAGATGAAATAGAAATGATAACTGTTAAAAGTGAAATGATTGATAATCAGGTTGGATATATTCAAGTATCTATGTTTGATGAAAATACTTCAGGTAATTTTGAAAAGGCAATTAAAGAATTACAAGGTTCAGGTATGAAGAGTTTAATTGTTGATTTAAGAGAAAATCCAGGTGGATTATTGGATCAAACTGTAAATATGTGCTCACAATTTATTGGAAAGGGTAAAAATATAGTTTATACCGTAGATAAAAATGGAAAGAGAAGCGACTATAATTCTCAAGGCGGAATTGCTGAAGGATTACCTCTTACTATATTAATCGATGGTGGTAGTGCTAGTGCTTCAGAAATATTTACAGGAGCAATAAAGGATTATAAATTAGGAACTTTAGTTGGTGCTAAAACCTTTGGTAAAGGAGTAGTTCAAACTACTTTTTACAGAGACAGAGATGGTTTTGGTGATGGAACTGCTCTTAAAGTTACAATCTCTAAATATTACACCCCTAACGGACAAAATATACATGGAATAGGTATAGAGCCAGATATAGCAGTGGAGTATCCAGAAGAATTGAAAACAAAAACTTACGATAGAACTGTAGATCCACAATTCCAAAAAGCTTTGGAAGTTGCAAAAGAAAAGGTTAAATAGTACACATAAGGGCACTATAATTGAGAGTTGAGAGTTGTGACAATTGACAATGGACAATGGAGAGTTGAGAATTGAGAATTAAAAATTAAAAATTTAAGATAATTTAGCATTGAGAATTGAAAATTGAGAATTGCTGAGAATTATTTAGAAAATATAATATAAATGAACTTGAGTTAATATTCTTTAAATAACGGAGTGCAATTCTCAATAAATTTTGCGTTGCAAAATTTTTTATCTATGCAACTATAGTTTTTGCATAAAGAAAAGGAGAAATATAATGGAACTTTTAAAGTATACTTTACAACAAGTATCCTGTGCTATTGTGGAGCCATCTTATGCTATTATTTTAATATTGATGGCATTTGTGTTTTATACAAAAAATAGGAAGATAACAATGATGGAAAGAGTTATTTTAGGTAAAAACTCATTTTCAACTTTTGAGCTTACAATATCACAAATAGTAATGGGAATATTAGGAGGAGTTGTAGCGAGTATAATTCTTACATATTTAGGTGTTGCATTCTATGAAACATCCAATGTATTTTTAATATTTATTCTATCAGTAGCATTGATGTTTTTTAATCCAAAGCTAGTTTGTCTTTCTTATTCTGGGGCAATTCTAGGGTTAATATCAATACTAATGTACGTTATATCACTAATTATGGGTAATCCAAGTTTAAATGTAATAAAAATGGATATAACTAACTTATTGGTAGTAATTGGAGTTATGCATTTGGTAGAAGGCTTGCTTGTAATTACAGATGGAAGAAGAGGAGCAATACCCGTATTTGGTTCAAGAAATCAAAAGATTATAGGTGGATTTTTATATAGGAGACAATGGGTTCTGCCTATGATAATATTACTAATGGTACAGGCTACTAGTTTAAATACATCCATGGGAGGAAATATAGCTACCCCCTCATGGTGGCCAATTGTAAATCATAGCTCAAATATAAAGCTTTTTTCCACTATGGTTATTGGAGCATTACCACTGTTTGCTGGTGTTAATTACTCCGCTGTAACATTTACAAAAAGTAAAAAATATAAACCAATATTTTCTGGAATGTTGATATGTGGATATGGTATATCGATTATTCTATTGTCATTTTTAGGAAATATAAATATGGTTTTAGATACAATAATTCTAATATTAATGCCTGTTTGTCATGAATTTATGCTACACATTGACGCTACTTCTGAGAAAAAGGGAAAAGTTAAGTATGTGAGTAATGAAGATGGAGTATGTGTATTAGAGGTAGCACCTAACTCATTAGCTAAAGAAATGGGAATTAAAATAGAGGATTTAATACTAGAAGTAAATAATATGAAAATCTCAAGGGATGAAATTATTATGAATGTATTAAATAATTCACCTGAAGTTATAAACATGAAGATTAAAAGGAAAAATGGAGTTATAATGGATTTATCGGGACGGTTAACAAATAGTAAGGATAAACTTGGAATAGTTATTGTACCTAGAGAAATTCCAAGTGATGCAACAGTATCTAGAACTGATAAATCTAGTTTTTCAGAAGTGTTAAATAAACTTAGAGAAAAAAAGGATAATAATCATAAGGAATAGATTTTAAAGGATAATAATCATAAGGAATAGTTTTTATAGGAGATGTGGTGAATAATTATGGGACAGTTTAAGATTCACTCAAAATTTAAACCAACAGGAGATCAACCGGAGGCTATTGATAGTATTGTTGGAGGATTACTTGAGGGGAAGAAGTATCAGACATTGCTTGGAGTAACGGGATCAGGAAAGACTTTTACTATGGCAAATATAATAGAGCGTGTTCAAAGACCTACATTAATACTTGCTCATAACAAGACTTTAGCTGCACAACTATGTTCTGAGTTTAAAGAATTTTTTCCTGAAAATGCTGTAGAATACTTTGTATCCTACTATGATTATTACCAGCCAGAAGCCTATATGGCTCAAACAGATACATATATAGAGAAAGATGCATCTATAAACGAAGAAATTGAAAAGCTACGACATTCAGCAACTTCATCTCTAGTAGAGAGAAAAGATGTTATAGTTGTAGCATCTGTATCATGCATATATGGACTAGGTAATCCAGAGGACTATAAGAAGCTTACTGTATCTTTAAGAGAAGGCATGGTAAAGGACAGAAATAAGGTAATAAATCAATTAATAGAAATACAGTATGAAAGAAATGATATAAACTTTGTTAGAGGAACCTTTAGGGTTAGAGGTGATGTTCTTGATATATTTCCAGCTGCATCCACTAATAAAGGAATAAAAATAGAATTTTTTGGCGATGAAATAGATAGGATAAGAGAATTTGATGTTTTAACTGGAAATATCATTGGAGGAAGAAAGCATGTGTCCATATTCCCAGCATCTCACTTTGCTACTTCAAAAGAAAATCTTGAAAGAGCAATAACTCAAATAGAGTTTGAATTAGAAGAGAGATTAAAAGAACTGAAGGGTGAGGATAAGCTTTTAGAAGCTCAACGAATAAAACAAAGAACAAACTTTGATATTGAGATGATGAGAGAGGTAGGATATTGCACAGGCATAGAAAACTACTCTAGAATTTTAGATGGAAGGGCAAAAGGTACACCTCCTCAAACACTTATAGATTACTTTCCAGATGACTTTTTATTCTTTGTAGATGAAAGCCATGTTACATTACCTCAAATAAAAGCAATGTATGGAGGAGACAGGTCTAGAAAGACATCACTAGTGGAATATGGTTTTAGACTTCCTTCTGCTTATGATAATAGACCTCTTCGCTTTGAAGAGTTTGAAGATAAAATAAATCAAATGTTATTTGTAAGTGCAACTCCTTCAGTATATGAAAAGGAGCATTCAGAGAATATAGCTGAGCAAATAATAAGACCAACAGGCCTTCTAGATCCTGCAATTATAATAAAACCAGTAAAAGGTCAAGTAGATGACCTGTATAGTGAAATTATAAAGACTACAGAAAAAGGCTTTAGAACTTTAGTAACTACTCTTACAAAAAAAATGGCCGAGGATTTAACTGAGTATTTTAAAGAGTTAGGAGTAAAAGCTACTTACCTTCATTCAGATATTATTACTATGGAAAGAATGAAGATAATACAAGAACTTCGTAAAGGTGATTATGACGTGCTAGTTGGAATTAACCTTTTACGTGAAGGGCTTGATATTCCAGAAGTAGCACTTGTTGCAATATTAGATGCAGATAAGGAAGGCTTCTTAAGAAGTGAAACTTCATTGATCCAAACAGTAGGTAGAGCTGCTAGAAACTCTGAAAGCAAAGTAATAATGTATGGGGATAATATTACTAATTCTATGGAGAAAACCATAAAGGAAACAAATAGAAGAAGAAAAATTCAAAGTGCATATAATGAGAAACATGGTATTACTCCTCAGACCATCATTAAGGATATCAGGGATGTAATAGAGATTTCTACAGTAGCTGAGGAGGAAGTAGCATATTCTAATGAATCTACGGATTTGTTTTTAGATAAAAAGCAATTTGAAAAGCATATTGCAAAATTAGAAAAAGAAATGAAGGCAGCGGCTAAAGATTTACAATTTGAAAGAGCTGCAACCTTAAGAGATGAAATAGATCGTATGAAGAAAGAGTTTAATATGTAAAGGAGAGGCTTATGAAAAACAGTATTTTTATAAAGGGAGCTAAAGAAAATAACCTTAAGAACGTAGATTTAGAGATACCAAGGGATAAATTTGTAGTATTCACAGGACTTTCAGGTTCGGGAAAATCTTCTTTAGCTTTTGATACCCTTTATGCAGAGGGTCAAAGAAGATACATGGAGTCTCTTTCATCCTATGCAAGGCAGTTTTTAGGACAGATGAATAAACCCAATGTGGATAGCATAGATGGATTATCTCCAGCTATATCTATTGATCAAAAGACAACAAGTAGAAATCCAAGATCTACAGTGGGAACTGTTACTGAAATTTATGATTATTTAAGATTACTTTATGCAAAGGTAGGAGTGCCACACTGTCCAAAGTGTGGTAAGGAAATTACTCAGCAGACGGTAGATCAGATGTTAGATCAGATAATTGCGTTACCGGAAAGAACTAAAATTCAAATTTTAGCACCTGTAATTCAAGGGAAAAAAGGAGAACACGTAAAAATTCTTGAAAATATCAAAAAGAATGGTTATGTTAGAGCAAGAATTGATGGTGAACTCATTGATTTAGAAGAATCAGATATAAAATTAGAGAAAACTAAAAAACATACCATAGAAATAGTAATAGATAGAATAGCTATTAAAGATGGAATTGAATCTAGGTTAAATGATTCTTTGGAAGCTGCTTTAAAACTTGGTGAAGGTATAGTAATTATAAATGTAATAGGCGGAGAAGATATACTTCTAAGTGAGAAGTTTGCTTGCACCGATTGCGGAATCAGTATTTCTGATATTGCACCAAGAATGTTCTCTTTTAACTCTCCTTTTGGTAAATGTGATACCTGTGATGGACTAGGAACCTTAATGGAAATAGACGAGGATTTAGTTATTCCAGATAAAAACAAATCTATACTAGATGGAGCTATCTTAACACTTGGTGATGGTAGTTTAAAAGAAGACTCATGGACAAGATCAATTCTAGAGGCTCTTTCGAAAAAAGGTGGTTTTGATTTGAACACACCTATATCAGAATTGTCAGAGGAACATTTGAAATCTATTCTTTATGGAACTGATGGAGAAAAACTTAGAATCCAGTATACAAAAGAATTCAAAACAGGAATATATAATTATGCCTATGAAGGAATAATTAATAACTTAAAAAGAAGATATTTAGAAACTAACTCTGATTATATTAAGAAAGACATTGAGCAATATATGAGCGATAATCCTTGCCCTAAGTGTAAAGGCCGTAGATTGTCAAAGGAAGCTCTATCAGTTACTGTAGGTGGTAAAAATATCAGTGAATTTTGTGATATGTCCATAATAGAAGAGAGTGAATTTATAAGTAACTTAAAATTATCACAGAAGAATGAAAAAATAGCTGATCAGGTTATAAAAGAAATCAGTGGAAGATTAAATTTTCTAAAAGATGTAGGTCTTAACTACCTTAACTTAAGTAGAGCTGCAGGAACCTTATCAGGGGGAGAAGCACAAAGAATTAGACTTGCTACACAAATTGGATCAGGGCTAATGGGCGTTCTTTATATTCTTGATGAACCGAGTATTGGGCTTCATCAAAGAGATAATGATAAACTAATAAAGACACTAAAACATCTTAGGGATTTAGGTAATACATTGGTTGTAGTTGAACATGATGAAGACACAATGCTAGCATCAGATTACTTAGTAGACATTGGACCAGGAGCTGGTGAACACGGTGGTAAAATTGTAGCAGCAGGACCAGTAAAACAGGTTATGAAGTGTAAAGATTCCATTACAGCTCAGTATTTGAGTGGACGAAAGAAAATAGAAATTCCTAAGGAATATAGGGCTGTGGATAAAAACAAAGTTATTAGGATTAAGGGAGCTAAGGAGAACAATTTAAAAAATATCACAGTAGATTTTCCAATAGGGCTTTTGACTACAGTAACAGGTGTTTCTGGATCTGGTAAGAGTACTTTAGTAAATCAAATATTATATAAAGGCTTAAACAAGAAGGTTAATAGATCTAAAAAGATACCAGGTAAGCATGATGATATTATTGGCTTTGAGCAAATAGACAAGATAATCGATATTGATCAAAGTCCAATAGGAAGAACACCAAGAAGTAATCCTGCTACATATACAGGGGTCTTTGATTTAATAAGGGATATATTTTCTATGGTTCCAGAAGCTAAAAGTAGAGGATATAAACAAGGTAGATTCAGCTTTAACGTTAAAGGTGGTAGATGTGAGGCTTGTAAAGGTGACGGAATAATAAAGATTGAGATGCAATTTTTATCAGATGTCTATGTAGAGTGTGAGGTTTGTAAAGGGAAGAGATATAACAGGGAAACTTTAGAGGTAAAATACAAGGGTAAAAGCATTGCAGATATACTTGATATGACAGTGGAAGAAAGTCTAAAATTCTTCGAAAACGTACCACGTATTAGTAGAAAAATACAAACACTTTTTGATGTTGGGTTATCCTATGTAAAACTTGGTCAACCATCAACTACACTATCCGGTGGAGAAGCTCAAAGAATTAAACTTGCCACTGAACTTTCAAAAATAAGTACTGGAAAGACTTTATATATATTAGATGAGCCTACTACAGGTTTACATATAGATGATGTTAGTAAACTTATAAAGATTCTCCAAAGGCTTGTAGAAAATGGAAATACGGTAGTTGTAATTGAACTTAA
>DAMAVY010000018.1:0-16970 GCA_032077725.1 Clostridium sp.
ATTAAACATAATAGCACTGTTATGATAGAAAACACTGCCACAATCTTACTTTCATGCCATCCCTTAAGTTCAAAATGGTGATGAAGAGGTGCCATTTTGAATACCCTTTTTCCTGTCAATTTATAAGATGTGACCTGAATATTTACAGATAAAGTTTCTACTAGGTATATTCCTCCAACAATAACTACTATTAGCTCCAGTTTCAATATCATGGCTATGGCTGCAATGGCTCCACCAAGAGCTAGCGATCCTCCATCTCCCATGAAAATTTGCGCTGGATATGAATTATACTTTAAGAATCCAAGTAATGAACCAGCTAAAATTCCACAGAAAATAGCAAGAGTATAGCATCCCATCCCATAGCTGACAATTGCAAAGAAGGTCATAACTAAAAGTGTTACTGAACTACAAAGACCATCGAGTCCATCGGTTAAGTTAACCGCATTGGTTACTGCTGCAAAGTAAAATACTATAAAAGGTATGAATAGTATCTTTAAATTCCAAGTTACCGTACCTAAGAAAGGCACCATAATATCTGTTCCAAATTTTTTTGATGCATAGTATCCAAATATAGTAGATACTATAACTAAAAGAGCCATCTTCTGTGAACTCTTTAATCCTTCGTTTTTCTTTTTAATTATTTTAAGACCGTCATCTAAAAATCCAATAGCTCCGAAGGCTAAAAGAGCATAGAGAGCAATCTTTGCCTCATCATGAGGGTTTCTAATCATAATTGCCATAGTTATACAGGTAGAAATAATAAATATTATCCCTCCCATAGTTGGTGTTCCTTGTTTTTTCAAATGACTTTGAGGACCGTCTTCTCTTATGTTCTGTCCAAATTTTAATTTGTGAAGCATTGGTATAATGATAGGTGCAATTGCAAAAGAAATTATAAATGCTAATAAAACAGAATATATTAATTTATCCATATTCCATCCCTCCCTAAATGTTTTTCATTTGTAATTCTTTAATTATATTTTCAAACTTCATTGATCTAGATGCCTTTACAAGCAAAACATCTCCAGGTGTTATATTGGTTTCGAGGGATTTAATAAGTTCATCCATGGAATTAAAACACATAAAGTTTTCTTCCCCATAACCTTCTTTAAACTCCTCATTATACTCGCCAAGAGTAAATAGCTTATCAACACCACTAAGTTTTGCATACTCACCTACTTGTGAGTGTGCCTCTTTAGATTTCTCGCCTAATTCCTTCATGGTACCAAGCACTGCAATTTTCCTACCTTCATATTCCTTTAAAACTTCCAAAGCTGCCTTCATAGAATCTGGACTAGCATTATAAGCATCATTAATTATTGTATATCCTTTTAACTTTAGAACATCTAATCTCATAGAAGTAGCTTCTAAATTTTTTATGCCCTTCTGTATATCTTCATAACTAACCTTTAGTTCTCTTGCTACAGCAATAGCTAGTAAGGAGTTAAGTACATTATGTTTTCCTGGTACTGGAACAAAAATAGGAGTTTTTATTTCACATCCATCTTCTGCAACATTAAATTCTATACTGTCCCTATTTATAATTATTCTACAACCTACGAAATTATAATCATTTTCTGTACCAATTTTTACAATTTTATATTTATTGTTATTATAATCACGAAGCATATCATTATCACCGTTGATAATTAGCACATCATCTTCTTTAAAATTATTTGTTATCTCAAGTTTTGCCTTTAAAATATTATCTCTTGTTTTTAGATTTTCAAGATGGGATGTGCCAATATTAGTTATTACTCCTATACTAGGCTTTGCCACCTTTGCTAAAGTATGAATTTCTCCTAGATTGCTCATACCCATTTCTAATATTGCAACGTCATAGCTACTATCTAATTTGAAAATCATAAGGGGCATTCCAATATCATTGTTAAAGTTCCCCTCCGTTTTAAATACTTTATATTTTTCACTAAGAGCTGCTGCAATTAAATCTTTAGTTGAAGTTTTTCCAGTTGAACCTGTAATTCCTACCACCTTGATATCTATGGTACTAATGTAATAGGCAGCTAAATCAAGTAATGCTTTTTTAGTATCTGGCACCAATATTATAGAAACATTTTCATTTATATCCTCATATTTTTCATCTTCATGTACGATACAAAGTTCCGCTCCATTTTTTATTGCCAAATCTACAAATTTATGTCCATCAAAGTTTTCTCCTTTTATAGCAAAAAATATGTCTCCCGAAAGAACTTTTCTACTATCAATCGCTACCTCGGAAAACTCTTCCTTCGTTCCATGAACTAAAAATTTTCCTTTCACAGCATCTACTATTTTTTTAAGCTTTATAGTTTCCATTTAAAGTCCCAACTCCTCTATTAAATCTAGCACTACTTCCTTTTCATCAAAATGAATTGTCTCATTTTTGAGAATTTGATAGGTTTCATGTCCTTTTCCTGCAATTACTATAATATCATCTTTTGCTGCAAGTAGTAAGGCAGTTCTTATTGCTTCTCTTCTATTTTCAATGACCTTATAATTTTCTTTGGTAGTTCCAGCCTTAACATCATCTAGTATTTTATAAGGATCTTCACTTCTTGGATTATCTGATGTTATTATGGCTATATCACTAAGATCAGTTCCTATCTTACCCATTATAGGTCTTTTAGTTCTATCTCTATCTCCACCACACCCAAAAATGCAAATTAACCTTCCATTAGTTAATTCTCTAAGGTTTTCTAATATATTTTTAAGACTATCAGGAGTATGTGAATAATCTCTAATTACTTCAAACCCTAAATTCATCCCTAAAGTTAGGTTCTCACATCTTCCAGGTACAGTTACTTTTGAAAGACCATTTATTATAGTTTTCATATCTATTCCTTCATTTAAAGCAGCTCCAATGCACCCTAAAGCATTGTAAACATTATATCTACCTGGAATAGGTAAAGAAATATTATAAATTTCACCTTCATGTGTTAACGTAAATAATATGCCTGTAGATTTAAGCTCAATATTTTCGCCTTTAAAACCACTATTGCTTTTAATTGAATAAGTTGTAACCTTTGAATTTATTTTTTCTGTCAATTGTTGTCCATAAGAATCATCAATATTTACTATAGAATTCTTGCTTATTTTAAAGAGCTTGCATTTTGCATTAAAATAATTTTCAAAAGTTTTATGGAAATCTAAATGATCTTGTGTTAAGTTTGTAAATATTCCTTCTGAAAATTCTATTCCGTATACTCTATCTAAAGCTAAAGAATGAGATGAAACTTCCATAACGCAATAATCACATTTATTCTCTACCATACGGCTAAATAATTCTTGAAGTTCTAAAGACTCAGGAGTAGTTTTTTCCGTATGTATTTCTTTATTTCCTATATAATTTGCAATAGTTCCAATTAAGCCTACTTTATATTCCTTTTCTTCTAAGATTCCTTTTAACATAAAAGCAGAGGTAGTTTTTCCATTAGTACCAGTTATTCCTATTATCTTCATCTTTTTACTTGGATTATTATAAAAATTTGAAGCTGCTACTGCTAGAGCTGCTCTTCCACCCCTAACTTTAACATAGGCTATACCCTCTGTTAATGGCACATCATTTTCTACAACCACAACTTTAGCTCCATTTTCTATAGCCTTAGGAATAAAGCTATGCCCATCTACACTAAAACCGCTAATAGCAAAAAATACATCTCCCGATCTAATTTTTCTACTATCATACTGTATCTTATTTATTTTTACTTCATCATCACAATTTAATAGTTCATATTTAATTCCTTTTAATAAATCTTTAATTTTCATATTAACCACATCCTTAAATAATCTCTGTTAAGCATACAAAATCCGGTAGCACATGTCAAACTGTAACTACCGGATAATTTATAATTTACTCCTAGAAGCCTATTTAGATTAGTAATATATATTAATCTTATAGAAAATCTAAGTATTATCTAGTCTGATAATGTGCCTAAATGGAAGGTTATAACGGTTCCTTTTTTAATTTCTTGATTTCCTTTAATACTTTGGTCTACCACTAAGCCCTCCCCTACAAATTCAGCCTTAAGTCCTAAATCACTAAATAATTTATCTATACTTTCCTTAGTAAATCCTTTTAAATCAGGGATTACTACAATATCTGAATTTCCACTACCTTCCCCAGCATAAAGGATTATTTCCTTTCCTTCTTTCAGGGTAAATCCTGGTTTTGGATTTATATCTGTAATAGTATTGCCACTTCCCTCAATTCTCGCAGTTAGGCCTGCAGCTGTAATAAGTTTCTTTCCATCTGCAACTGATAATCCTCTAACTTCAGGCACAATTACATCTGCCTTTAAACTTTCATCAGCTTCCTTAAAACTACCATCTGGTTTCATTGAGCTATAGTTAAATAAATCATTAAATAACTTTTGTCCAACTGGCGCAGCAGTTTGTGATGCATAATACAGAGATGGATCTGGTTCATCTACGGAAACAAACACTGTGTACTTTGGCTTATCTGCAGGTGCCATTCCTACAAAAGATGATAGGTATTTCCCATTTGCATATCCACCATTAACAGTATCTACCTTTTGAGCCGTTCCTGTCTTACCTGCAATTCTATATCCATCTATTCCAGCTTTAGAAGCTCCACCATTACTTACAACTAGTTCTAGAAAAGACCTCATTTGTGTGGTTACAGGTTCTAAAAGCCTTTGTTCCTTATTGATTTCATAAGTTTTATCAACTGTTTTGCTATTCTTATCATCTGTATGAACTATTTCCTTCATAAGATGAGGAGTTATTAAATATCCACCATTAGCAACAGCATTAAAAGCTCTCATGTATTGAACTCCTGTAGTAGTATTACTTTGTCCAAAAGATATTGTAGCTAGGTCAGTAGGTGTAACATCTTTTGTTGCTTTTATAAGACCTGCTGATTCACCAGGTAAATCAATTCCAGTCTTTGCTCCAAGTCCAAATTTTTCTATATATTCATTAAGACTTGCTGCACCTAATCTATCACCTAGTGTCATAAATCCAACATTGCATGAATTCTGTAAAATCTCTTTAAAAGTTTGTGTACCATGACCAGTAGTTTTCCAACAGTGAATGGTTCTGCCCCCAATAGTAAGGGACCCATTACAATTAAAAGTATCATTTTCAGTTGCTACTCCTGTTTCTAATGCTGCAGTAGCTGTAATCACTTTGAAAATTGATCCAGGTTCATAAGCATCACTAACTAGCCTATTTCTCCAGACCTGTTGGATTTCATCACCAGACAACCCCTCTGGTCTTGGATTATTTGGATCATAATCAGGTTTGTTAGCCATTGCTAATATTTCTCCTGTGTTTGGATCCATAACCATGATTGAAACTGCCTTTGCCTTATTATTTACCAAAGCTTCCTGTGCTAGTTTTTCAGCAAAATACTGAATATTTTCATCTATAGTAGTAACAACATCTCTTCCATCTATAGGCTCAGTAAACTCTGAAATTGTATAAGGCATATCTTCACTTTTTTGATCAATCTCAGCCACCTTTATTCCCGGAACGCCTGATAAATATTTATCATAATAAAGTTCAAGACCTGCAAGTCCACTTCCATCAGAATTTGTATGCCCCAAAACATGGGAAGCAAAATTACCATTTGGATAGTATCGTTTCGTATCAGAAGATATTACAATACCATTAATGTCATTTTTATCACAATACTCATTTAAGGCATCTCTTACATCCTGTTCAATTTGTCTCTTTAATATTGCAGAGCCTCTTGGTTTACCATTTGGAAGAGGGTTTGTCAAAGTATATAATACATCTGCCTCTTCTTCACCAATTATTTTGCTAAGATCTGCAGCAACCTTTTCAATTGTCATACCATTAGTTTTATTATTTCTCTCAACGTCTTTTCTAATTGTATTTAAGTCTAAATCTGCCCTGTATACATTGGCACTAATGGCAAGTTCTATTCCATTTCTATCTAATATTCTTCCCCTTTTAGCATCAATTCTAACATCAGCTGTCCATTGCTTTGTTGCAAGCGACTTATAAGATGACTCTTTTAAAAACATAATATAGATTAATCTTCCCACTAATCCCGTGAAAACAATAACAGCAACAAGTAAAGCAATTATCATTCTCTTTCTCATTAATACTTTGTCAATAATATTTTTCTTTGCCACCTATAACAACCTCTCTAACTAATAACTAATAACTAATAACTAATAACTGAACAAAAAGTTCTTAATTTTATTTAAAAAACTATTTTCCTGTTCAGTATTAACATTTGTTGAATCTATAGATTCAACTGCTCCAAGATCACAATATACTGCATCTGTGCTCTTTGGTTTAACCATTTTCAATTCGTCAGTGGCAACTTGTTCTATGTAAGCAATATTATTAAACTTAAGCAACTTAATGTTTAAAGCTTCACTTTCTTCAGTTACTGTTTGTATATTTTCTTGTAATGCAATTACTTCTTTTTGATTATCATAAATAGCACTATATCGAAATACAACAATACTTCCAATAATACCTGCTGCAAATATACAACTATTAACCTTTAAAAAATCTAATATTTTCTTATTTTTAACATGTCTTAACTCGTCTCTACTTGGTCCTTGTTTTGTAGGATTTTTAACCCTTTCCCTTGGTAAGGGATTAACTTGTGAGGCTAAAGCATTACTACCACTAACTCCATTTTTTCTATTCTCTACTTCCATTTTACTACCCCCATATAGTTTTTAGAACTAAATCTTTTTACATCCCCTAAGCTTTGCGCTTCTACTTCTTGAATTATTCGAAAGTTCTTCTTCTGAAGCTTCTATTGGCTTTTTATTAATTAACTTAATTATTGGTTTTTTCCCACATACACACATAGGAAGGTTCTTTGGGCATTTACATGGATCAGTTAAATCCCTAAATTTATTTTTTACTATTCTATCTTCTAAAGAATGGAATGTCATTATGGCCATAACTCCATCACTATTTAAAGCATTTATCCCATCCTCTATAGCCTTATCTAAAATTCTTAATTCTCCATTAACTTCAATTCTAATAGCTTGAAACGTTCTTTTTGCTGGATGTCCACCTTCTCTTTTAAACTTACCTGGAATACATCCATCTGTAATGTGCACAAGCTCTGAAGTTGACTCAATTGGTTTAATCTTTCTTTGTTCAACTATTTTGCCTGCAATTCTCCTTGAAAACTTTTCTTCTCCATATTCCTTTAGAATCTTAAAAAGTTCATCTTCACTATATTCATTAACTACATTATAAGCTGAAAAAACTTCTTCTCTATTCATTCTCATGTCTAAGGCTGCATCTTTCATATAGCTAAAGCCTCTTTCACCTTCATCTAATTGATAAGATGAAACTCCTAAATCCATAAGTATGCCATCCACTTTTTCTATTTCTAGCTCTTTTAATATCTCTTGAATATTATAAAAATTATTGTGCACATAAGTAACATTGGTGAAATTTTTCAATTTTTCTTTTGCCGCTTTAAGTGCGTCTAAATCTTGATCTATCCCAATTAATCTTCCCTTTGATGAAAGTCTCTTTAATATTTCACTAGAATGCCCTGCCCCGCCTAAAGTACAATCCACGTATATACCATTTTCTTTTATATTTAACATTTCAATGCATTCTTCTAGCATTACTGAAAAGTGTTTAAATTCCATTATATAATCTCCTTCATTTGTAAAATAAGTTTAAAATCCTATATACAAGATATTGTACCATAATTAATTCTATAAGTTCACATAAATTCCTTTTAAATATTGAATAATTCTAATTATTTTTTCAACAAATTCATAGTAATTTTTGATAAAGTATCTTTTCCTCCAAGCATTATTGAATTTATTAACACACATTTGCTTTATTGTATAATATTTTCAAATAATTTCTGCATATTGCCTTATCCATCCATATTTAAAAAAACATTAGATTTAAATTTTACATATAAAAAAATTACAACTTAAACATGAGTAATGGATATCACTTGCCGACAATTAACAGATAGATTATAATATATCTGTATGCTTTTATGGAAATTCACAAAATTAGATTCATACTAATAAGCCTTCGGGTTAACATAGAAAGGACGAATACTTTATGAAATTAGGAATCGTAGGTTTACCTAACGTAGGAAAAAGTACACTATTTAATGCTATCACACAGGCAGGAGCTGAATCTGCCAACTATCCTTTTTGCACCATCGAACCAAATGTTGGAGTTGTTAGTGTTCCAGACAAACGCCTTGATGTATTACTAGAACTATATAATTCAAAGAAAAAAGTTCATACTGCCATAGAATTTTATGACATTGCTGGACTAGTTAAAGGCGCAAGCAAAGGTGAAGGCCTTGGAAATAAATTTTTATCCCATATCAGAGAAGTTGAATCAATAGTTCATACTGTAAGATGTTTTAAAGATGATAATGTAGTACACGTTGAAGGCTCAGTATCTCCTATCAGAGATATAGAAACAATTAACTTAGAGTTAATCTTCTCTGATCTTGAAGTACTAGAACGAAGAATGGAAAAGACTGTTAAACTTGCACGTTCAGGAGATAAGACCTCAAAGACTGAATATGCAATTATGGAAAGACTTAAAGATCACCTTGAAAACAATAAACCAGCTAGAACTTTAGAACTTACTGAAGATGAAGATCTATTTATTAAAGGCTTATTTCTACTAACTTCTAAACCAGTTCTATATGCATGCAATGTAAGTGAAGAAGATTTAGTAGAATGTGGCGGAGAAAATGACATGGTAAATGAAGTTAGAGCTTATGCTACTCATGAGAGTGCTGAAGTTATAATAGTTTGTGCAAAACTAGAAGAAGAACTTTCTTCTCTAGATGATGAAGAAAAAACTGAGCTTCTTTCTGAATATGGTCTTAAAGAATCAGGTCTTGATAAATTAATCCATGCTAGTTATAAACTTCTTGGACTAATGAGCTTCTTAACTGCTGGAGTACAGGAAATAAGAGCTTGGACAATCAAAATAGGTACAAAAGCTCCTGCAGCTGCAGGAAAAATTCATACTGACATCGAACGTGGATTTATCCGTGCAGAAATAGTTTCCTATGACAAACTAATAGAATGCGGTTCTGAAGCAGCAGCCAAAGAAAAAGGCTTCTATAGACTTGAAGGAAAAGAATACATAATGCAAGACGGAGATGTAGTAAACTTCAGATTTAACGTATAACTTTCAAAATGACCTGCCCTTAACTTTATGGGCAGGTCATTTCTTTTTATTCATAAAAGGGCTTATGAGAATTCTTCTCCATGACATAACTGACACTCCAAATTTTACATTTGGATAGTGGAAGTTACTCCACCGAACGCATGGGAGGCGGAGATTCCTCTAAGCGTTAAAAAGTAAAATTCAATTTTAGAAATTCTTAGCCGTAGCTTAATTTTTCACTCTCAACTCTCAACTGTCCATTGTCCATTCTCCTCAAATGGTGATGATACGTAATTTTACGGAGCGAAGGCTTAGAGTCTCTTAAAAATTACTTTTCAATAATAATAGCTTCACAACCTGTAGTGCATATGAAACTTCTTCATAATGGCAAAAAGTAATCAGTGTAGAAACCATCATAAATTTGATTCTAGAAATTCTTAGCCGTAATGTATTTTCTCGCTCAGCTCTCAACTTTCAACTTTCAACTCTCAACTTTCAACTTTCAACTCTCCATTGTCCATTGTCAATTCTCCATTGTCAATTCTCCCCAAATGGTGAGGGTAGGTAATTTTATAAAAGCGGAGGCTTAGAATTTCTTAATCAAATTTAGTTTCCTAACGATTACTTTGCCATGAAGAAGAAGTTTCATGCCAAGCTTGGCATTCCATCAGCCCTTGTTTTTCTCGTATTTTTCACATTCTTTGTTTATCATTTCAATTACATCAGCGAATTTAATGCCTTCTACATCAAAGAGAATTTCCATTGCATCTTCCACGCTTTCCATGGTGTAGATAGTGAAATCACCATTTATTATTGCTCTTTCAACTTCACTGGAAAGTACTAAATCTTCGCTATTAGATGCTGGAATCACCACACCCTTACCCTCTATAGTATCTATAACTTTACATACGCCAAAGAAACCTTCTATCTTCTCATTTACTCCTCCGATTGGTTGCACTTCTCCAAACTGATTTATGGATCCTGTTATAGCTATATTTTGCTTTATTGGAATTTTACAAAGGGCAGAAATTATAGACAAGGCTTCTGCCACCGATGCGCTATCTCCGTCAATAGCACCATACAACTGTTCAAAGCTAAGGTTAAAGTCCACAGGTAGAGTTTTGTATCCACCATTAATATTATTTATATATCCCTTTAGAATACTAATTCCTTTGGTATGAATTTTACCACTAAGATTTGATTCTCTTTGGGCATCAATTATTTTACCTTCTCCACTAAAACACCTACAGGTTATTCTCACAGGCTTTCCGAAGCTTGTATATCCCGTATCTATAACTGACAAGCCATTGATTTGTCCTGCCACGCTTCCTTTTACTTCCATTAGCAATTTACCTTCTTCATATAGATTTACGTATTCCTCCTCTATAATTTCTCTATGGAAAGCCACATTTTCTATATCATTACCATCAATAAACTCTCTACCTTCTTCTACTGCCTTATAATTAGCAAGCAACATTAGATTAGAAATGTCATGGTGATCAAAACATAATTTATTTTTATTCTCGGCCTTGCGTGCTAGATATTTTGTGATTTCTTTAATTCCACTAGGAGTTATAGATTTGATGTTATTAGCTTTAGAAAAAACTTCAATTTCTTTTAGTAGTATGTTTTTAACATTGTCTTTGTTTGGTAAAATTCCTTTATATTCTGCCCTCATTTTAAACACATTTTTAAACTCTTTATCATAATTATATAGTGCCTCATATATTTCATAATCTCCAATGATAATTACCTTTGTATTTATTTCTATAGGCACAGGTTTTAAACTTCCAAGTGTAAAAAGTTCAATATATCCTCTATTGTAATCTAAGTCTACTCTTTCAGTTATCAGTGATTTCTTTAAATAGTAGTAAGCTTGTGAGTTACTTAGTAGACTATTTGCTCTTAAAATCAGACATCCACCATTTGCTTTCACGTAGCTTCCTGCCTTTATTGAGTTAACTGTAGCCACATATACATTATTATGATTTTCATATTCTATGGATCCTAACAAATTAGAAACACTAGGGTCATCATCATAAATAACCGGTGGACTTGCATTTTGTGTATTATCCACTATAACATTAATATCATATTTATATATAATATTTCTTATTTCTTCTTCATCATCTTCATAACTTATAGAATAATTTTCCTTCAAATTATTTTCAATCTCACTAATAATATAATTTATATATTCACTAGCTTCCTTATCCTTTTGAAATTCTTTCTTAATCTCCTTTTTTAAATCCTGAATTTCTTCTTGAAAAAAGTTATGCATTATTTCTACAATTCTTTTTATTTCATCGTCCTTCATATTTCTTAGCTTTTCTAAAATATCATTAGAACTAATCTTAAGTTCACTAACCTTATCCACTATTTCATCTTTTTCTTTCTCTGTCAGTTTATCATATTCATCCTCACTTATTTCTTTTCCCTCATTTAAAGGTACAAACGTAAATCCATCTCCACTTGTTTTTATATCAAACCCAAATTCTTTAGATAAATTTATTAAATCTCCTATTATGCTGCTACGTCTATTCTTAACAGTAGCAATTAATTGTTCTTTCTCCTTATTATCAAGGCCATTATAAAACTTAAATATACTTTCAGCATAGAATTCTTGAATTCTATCCACCATACTTTTTAATTTATTTCCATTCCCATTATTTACGCAAATAGGGACAGGCTCTTTTACATTTTCTTTTATAACATAGCAAATATCATTTGGAGGATTCTTATCTGCAAGTATGTGCTTTGCATAGTTAACTATATGTTTTACTCTGTCTTTACAAAACTCATCGACTAAGTAAATATTATATCCTTCACTACTAAGCAGCAAGGAAGTTTTAATTTTATTATAAGCCTCCCTGTACTGTGGTAAGATAAATTCGCCTTCTATATTTCTATTTTCGTTAATATTAAAGTCATACAGTACTTCACTGGGTCTTAAAACTTTTTTCATACTGTCCTCCCATATAAAATTATTTAGTATATTAATATTCTTAAAGAAGGACTTTTGGAACAGAAATGCAAAAATAACTGGATATAATTTAAAAAGACTTACTCAAAGTTCTCTCTGAGTAAGTCTTTAACTTAAATTTTAAATCTTTTAATTTCTTCTTTTAATTTTTCAGATAACTTTTCAAGATTAACTGTATATCCTGAGAATTCTTCCATAGCGGAAGTAATTTCTTCTGTAGAAGCTGAAACTTCTTCAGTTGATGCAGCCGTTTCTTCAGATATTGATGAAGTATTTTCTATTTGTTCTAATACATTATCCTTTTTAACTTGAATATCTGAAATCGCAAAATTAATCTTTGAAATTTTGTCTATAAGTGTAGTTACTGAGTTAATTATCTCGTTAAATATTCCCTCGGTTTTTTCAACAGCATTTTCTTGATCCACGGCAATTGCACCTGCAGTATTTATAGCTTTAACAGCTATAACCATTCTACCTTGTATTTCATCTATAATCTTTTTAATATTCTCAGTTGAAGCACTACTTTGTTCTGCAAGCTTTCTTATTTCCTCTGCTACAACAGCAAAACCTCTACCTGCTTCTCCTGCTCTAGCTGCTTCAATTGAAGCATTTAATGAAAGCAAGTTAGTTTGACCAGTAATTTGATTAATTGTATCTGAGATTATCGTAATCTCTTTTGTACTCTTGTCCATTTCACTTATAATTGAAGCTACTTCCATTGAAGCATTCTTATTTTCAGTTGTTTTTTGAATTAATACATTAACTGTATCTAATCCCTCAGTACTTAGTTCTTGAGTATTATTTGAAGCATTTGCCATTTCTTTAGTTGCTACTGCAATTTCATTCAACTCATCAGATAAGTCACTCATTCCAGTAACACCCTCTTGAGTGTACTCTGACAGTTTTGTAGCTCCCATTGTTATTTCTTCCACTGTTACAGCAACTTGTTCCGCTGAAGCAGTTGTTTCTTCTGCCATACTTGCAATGCTTAAAGAAGTATCGTGTACTTTTTCAGAGGATTCCATGACACTCTTCATAAGATTTGAAATGTTCCCAATCATTATGTTGAAATCATTACCCAGTTCAGCAAGTTCATCTCTAGATTCTATTAGAGCAGTTGAAGTTAAATCTCCTTGTGAAGCATTAGACATAGACTTCTGTAATAATTTAATATTCTTTGTAAATACTCTACTTGATAAACTTCCTACAACTATACTTATTATTAAAGAGATTACCGCAACTCCACAAATTATATAAAGAAGTGTATTAAGCTTACTTGTAAGTTCATTTTGATCTATTGACACTACAGTTTTCCATCCTAGAGAAGTGGCAGTATCATATATTGCATATTTAGCAACCCCATTGTCATTATATTTTTCAAATCCCTTAGGATTTTCTAAAGTGTTTTTCCAAAATGAATATTTAGTTGGAGTATCTGTACCTACCATTTCTGTTTGAGGATGAGATAACACAATTCCAGTTTTATCTGTTATAAATATATATCCAGTATCCCCAACTTTGATTTTTGCATATTGTTTTGCTATGTCATCTAATGATAAATCAATAGCTACTACACCAACCAGCTTATTATTTTTAATAACTCCTTTCGCCATAGTAATCGTAAGCTTCTTTGTAGTTTCACTTTGATATGGATCTGTTATTATAATTTGTCCTTTTTGAGCCATGGCGTTTTTATACCATCCAGCTTCTTTGTAATTAGATTCTTTTAATGATACTTCTCTATCTGGAAATATAATTTTTCCCTCATCTGAATCTATACCATAATATACATTTTCTATACTACTTGAACTATTTTTCATATCTTTAAGTAAAATTTTAGCATACTTCTCATTTTCGCCCTCATCAATATTTATAAAATCATAATTAACTGAAAGTGTATTTAATGGTTTAGACACAGCACCTATATAGTTCTCAATTCCTCTACTTATTTCTTGTACTGTATTACGTCCTCCATCTTCAAATTGTTCTGTAATCAATGATCTTGCAATTGTATAAGAAGAAATGCCTATTGCAAGTATAGGTATAAGGGATGCAGCAATAATACCAGAAATCAATTTTGTCTTGATTTTCTTATTACTTTTACCCCTATTATTACTTTTACTTATGTTTTTACTTATGCTTTTGATTATGTTTTTGCTTTCACTTTTGTCTTTACTTTTATGTACACCTTTGTTCTTGGTCAAAATTTTACTTTTAATGTTTTTTAACAACCCTAATCCCCCCCGTATAAATCCCTTTAATGATTTCGTTTACATTGCGATTCACATAACACATAATTTAATAGTATCATTTATATTGTACTGGGTTTTATGCCATTATTCAATGATTTATGCCTAAATTATACTTTTACAAGGGGTATATTATTATACTTATTTGTGAAAATTCAATTTAATTAAAATATTGTGTCATTTATAACTAATCAACTAATAATGTCTAGCTACATTAACGGTTTTTTAATGATATTAGGATAACCATTACTTCTCTACATTAAGTTCCCTTTATCATATTGGTTTAAGTAAATGTCTTAAATTTTCATCCATATCATCTGGGTATTACTGTTTTTGTAAAGCCCAAGATTAAATATGATTATTAAAATGAAAAAAAATGCAAGATTTATTTAAAAACTTGTTATAATAATAAGATTATTATATAATAATCTTATTGTGTAGTATTATTATATTTTTTAAAAGCTTAATATTATACTTAGTTATTATTCTTCATGTAAAGGAGTTATTCATATGGGAATTAAAGATAAACTAACACAAAGTTATTCTAATGCATTTTTAAAAAGGTATGGTGATAGATTAACCCAGGTTCAAGGAAGAGCCTTATCTGTTAAAACGGAGAGCAAAACTTTTCTAGGAATCATAAATACTATTATTGTTACTATTATTGTAAAGCAAGATAACCTTAAAACTGTATCAACATGTGTTTACAAAAAAAGAAGATGGTTTAAGAAACCTGTATTTATTTCAGTATCTCAAGGGCATTCTTTGTTAATTCAAGGTTTAAAACCTGATCATTCTAAAAAGAAAAAGAAAAAAGATAAGTTCAAAGATTGTACTGTCATTATGAATGTAATGAATCTAACTACCAAAAAGGATTTAGTTCCTGTTGAAGGTGGTCAAAAGAAATTACAAAGAGTAAGACAAGATAGAAGATTTAAATAAGTAAAAAAATGCTGTCAATCCGTTCAATCACGGGTTAGCAGCATTTTTATATTTTACAGTGTAATCATTTCTTTCTTATAATCTTACCATGATTCCTAAATCAATATTTTCATCTTGTGTAATCTGTCCTCCACGCTAATTTTCTATGCTTATTGCTTGCTAAAGAGCCTATTTATGCTGTTATATCTTTACGCATATACTTAATATATGCGATTATTACAAAGACTAAAGCAATTATCACACCTATTCCTAAAAGTCCACCATCAATTTTGCCCGAATAGAAAATTTCTGATGCATCAGAGTAATGAAACGGTGTAATGAATTTAAGAAATTCTGCATTTTTGCTAATGTTAACATAAATATTTAGGAAATAAAGCAATGTAGCAATTCCAATACCTACACCTACACCTCCGTGTTTCAAAAATGCTGAAATACCAAAGCAAATACACGCAATCTCAAGATGCATCACAAACTGTGCCAAATGGAATAACCAAAAATTATCCCATACAATAGTTTCACCGATTACTGCAAATGAAATAAGAGCACATATGACACAAATCAGATCAAAGCACAAAACTTGTGTAAATAAAGATAATAATTTTTCAGTAATCACACGGCATCGACTGATAGGATTAGTAAATAAAAATTCAGCGGTATGATTGTTTTCTTCTTTTGCAAGGATATTTATTCCAAGAAGAGCTCCAAACATAGCACCGCCGATGCAAATCATACTCCCACATTCCACACCATAAAAACCCATAACAGTTCCGTAACTAATTTTATCCATTCCAAAAGCAGCTGTAAAGCCACCCATATTTGCAAACATCTCATCAATATTTCCCATTGAATCTTTCATTTCAGGGTACAATAACATGCAAATGAAAATCATGGCACCAGCAATAATGCTTGCAATTATCAAGGTCTTGCGACTACGCTTCATTTCATGATTAAATATTGTCATTTTTATCACCTACTTTTTCATAAAAATGCATAAAAATTTCTTCCAGATCAGGCTCGGATATCGTCATATCAGTAATAGGTAAGCCATTCAGTGTTGCAATAAGTTTTTTTATCTCACCTTGATATAGAAAACTAACTGCATTTTCCTGCACAGTAATATCTATAGCACCATCAAGGTATGGTAATGATGATACCCCTTGTAAATTCACACGCCTTGCTGAGGTTCTTGAAAGTGCAGATACTGAGTCAGATACAATCAACTTTCCTTCACGAATGATGGCAGCGTTATGACAATAACGTTGAATTTCAGACAATACGTGAGAGGATAAGAAAATTGTAGATCCTTCTCTATTACGTTCATCTATAACCTTGAAAAACTCTTTTTGCATAAGAGGATCTAGACCACTTGTTGGCTCATCAAAGATATACAATTTAGGCTTGTGTTGCAATGCACAGACGATGCTAACTTTTTTACGATTACCTAGGGACAGTTCTTCTACCTTTCTAGTTGCATCTAGTTCAAATTGTTCACACAAGTTTTTTGCTTCTATGGCACAATTTTTTTTATGAAGTTTTGCAGACAAATCAATTACCTCAGAAACACGCATACCATTATAGAACATCGCTTCTGCTGGCATATAGCCTATGTCGGCAAGTATTTCTGTTTTATCTTTTACACAATCTTTGCCAAAAATAGTCGCTTT
>DAMAVY010000019.1:0-16392 GCA_032077725.1 Clostridium sp.
TATTAGACTTAATTGTTTTTTATATTAAGCCCATAATGATCATTTCAAAAAGAGACTGTCGCAATTGCGGTTTAATAACCGCCAGTTAAAGTGCGACAGCCCTTTATACTTACTTTTTGATTACTAATGTAGTAGAGAACTATTAATGGTAACTACAGCTTCCACTAACAGTTTCTTTTTCAGCGCCAGCATGTAGAACCAATAATTTATGTTAATATCTTTTTGTAGAGCTTAGTATAAATTCCTTCATTTTGTAATAACTCAAAATGTGTACCTGATTCTTCAATTGTTCCATTGTTAAGAACAACTATCTTATCAGAATTTTTCGCAGTACTTATCTTATGGCTTATAACAAATATTGTTGAGTATTCCTTAAGCTTTTTTATAGCTTCTTGAATAAGTTCATCACTTTCAGAATCAACAAATGATGTTGGTTCATCAAGTATTACAATTTGGGGCCTTTGCAAAAACACTCTTGCAAGGGCTATTCTTTGTAACTGCCCACCTGAAAGACTTCTTTCTTTACTACCAATTTGGGTCCAATAGCTATCTTCGAGCTCTAATATAAATTCATGGGCATTTGCCAATTTGGCTGCTTCTATGATTTCTTCTTCCGTTGAATCTTTTTTCCCTAGTAATATATTTTCTCTTATTGAACCACTAAATAAAAAACTATTTTGTAAAACAATACCTACATCCTTTCTATAGGTATCTACATTTATTTCTTTAATATTAACATCATCGATAAAGATATCGCCACTTGAAGGATTAAAAAACCTTGCTATTAATAAGCAAAGGGTAGTTTTCCCAACACCACTCTTTCCTATAATTGAACATACGGTATTCTTTTTTACTGTCAAATTGATATCCTTCAAGATATCTTTTCCATTATCATATCTAAAACTTAAACCTTTTATAGCAATTCCCTTATCAATTTTATCTAGTACTTGTTTTGCACTATCACTTTGAGTAATACTATTTTCTAACTTCATAACATCATTTACTCTCTTACTACTAGACAATGCATCTTGGAATCCTGTAATAACACTTATTATAGAACTAATTGGTGAATTCATTATATTGGCAACTAATAAAAATGACATAAGCTCCCCAATAGTAATTACTCCATTCATAACAAAGCTTCCACCAATCCAAATTGATCCAAAACCTATACATGCAGTTAGTGTATTAGATATTTCAGTAAACAATAGGTTTAAAGTTGATTCTTTTATTTCCTTATTTAAAACTTTCTCATTATTCTTATTGAATTTATCAATTTCATTTATCTCACTATTGCATCCTTTTAATAGATGAAATGAACTAATTACTTCAATAGTTCTATTTAGAGTCTCTTCAGTAACTGCTTTTCTCTCATAAGTTATAGCTCTAATCCTTTTGGTAAAATACAAAATTACTGGGATCTGTATTAAATTTATTAGTATAACAAACATAGTCATTATGGGACTTATTGTAAACATATAAATTGATACTACAATTAATAAGAGTACATTATAAAGCCCACCAAATATAACTTGTCCAAATGATTGTTTTAATAAATTTGAATCGTTATATATTCTATAATTAATTTCTCCAACACTCATTCTTCTTGTGACTAATAAATCTAAACCCACAACATGTTTAAATAACTTTTTCCTTATATCTAAACCCAAACTTAGAAATATTTTATTTAGTGAAAAACTATAAAGAAAATGTACTATAGAATTTATAATAGTGAAGGCTACAATAAAAACTAAAATTTTATTTAAAAACGAGAAATTTTTTTTTGCCAAAACGTTATCTATTAATACCCTTGTGATTATTGGATTTAACAATATAAAAAACATTGATATTAAAGATAACAGACTTGCTATTATGATTTTATTCCTATATTTTACAACATATTCTTTTAAAAAAGTCATATATTCTTTCATAATATATCCCAACCTGTATTTTTCTATTTTTTATTTTCTATATACTTGAAATCAATTCAATACTATTTTCTCTATTTAGTTTATCAATAATCTCCTTTAAATCATTGCAACTATATATTTGTTTTGATATTTCATTAATTTCTTTATTAGACCAGATAGAATTCAATCCATAATCCCAATATTTTTTTAATGAATTTTCTTTTACATTTCCTATTGATATAGGAATACAATAAGAAGGATATATCTCCCCATTACTTTGTATTTCTACTACTGTATTAACATTATTCTCCCTATAACAATAAATGTGACTTATAGGATCATTAAAATCAATTTTAAACTTAATTCCTTTTCTTTTATATTCGTTTATTGTTTTAACAACCTCTCTATACTCTTTTGGAGTAGGAGAAGCTAGCTCAGTTTCCTTTGCAGCTTCTCCAATGACAAGTAATGGTCTAACATTAAATCCACTAATGGCCATATCAGATAATTTTTCAATAAGTGGACCAACTTCTCTTATGTTCCATTTATTCAACGTATAAGAAACTGATGTAGTAATTCCAAAATAACATAAGTTTTTTATTCCTCTTAATGCAAGGTTAAAACATCCTTTTACTTGTCTTAATTTTTCATGGGTCTCCTCATTACATCCATCTAAACTTACTTGTACTTCTTTTACCCCTAAAACGCTTAGCATTTCTGCAGTTTCTTCATCAATTAACGTTCCATTTGTAACTATTGATGTTCTAATATTTTTATTTGCTAATACCTTTAAACAATTAAATAGTAATTGCTTTTTCATTAATGGTTCTCCCCCAGAAAAACACACATTAGCAACTTTCATATCTCCTAATTCTTTTACTACATTAACTATTTGATTATCATCTAGTTCTTCATAAAATGAATTGGTTGATGTAGGACTATTATTGAAGCAATGCAAACATCTTAAATTGCATTTATTAGTTATGTTTAAAACAACATATAATGGCGCATTTATATTACTTTGATATTTCAGCATATCGCTAAACATCCCTCTTTTCATAAAAGCTCCTTATATGCAGTAGTTATACTCAACTACGTTGCAATTATATCCCAACTCATTTTCTAGCACTATATCTTTAACAAACAACTCATCTTTAAATAATTTATTTAAAGTACAATCTTTTTCTAATAGATATGCTCTAAATTTTGTTATTGGTTCTTTAGATATTTGTGGTAATATAGCAAAAACATAGTCTAAGAATTTATTATCAATATCTGTGTTCCCATCTAATAATATTGCTATTATTGTATTAACAGTTAGCTTCAAATTATTCATTCCAAAGAAAATGCCTCTAACTTGGTTTTCCTTTTCTAACACAAATATATATTGTGACTTTGTTAAAACCCCTGATTTTAATGTTTCTCTATTTACAAGATTTACAACATCCACATATGGGTTTATATATCTATACTGATTATTTTCTTTTTCTTCATCTTTTATATGAACCTTATTGAAGTAATCAATAATTTTATTAGTATCTTTATAATCAGCTAAATACGCCTCATATCCATCACCTAATTCAAACTTAAATTTATCTATAAATGGATTATCTCCTTCCCAAGTTAACAATTGTAAATCTAGGAAGTTTTGAACTATTGAGACAACATCATTGAATACTACATCTCTTGGAGCTTTATATCTTGTAACAAAATGATCAACTATATCCTTTATGGAATGTTCTCCATCGCATATCTTTATGATTTCTACGCTTGTCCAATTTAATATTGTTTCATTTGAAAGTGCTGGAGTTATAAATCTAAAGGATAAAAAGCCATTATTTTCTTCTCTAGAATATGCTATAAGGTTATTTAAAAAAATAGGTTTAAAATTTAAAAGGTTATCTTCATTAATCATAATTGCCTCCAATCAATATATTTCAAATTATTATTTTCGATAATATCTAACTCAATATCATTATCTTTAAATGTTTTAGGCATATCTATTTCATCCATATTAATTTCTTTTACTGACTTAATTTTTCTTCCTACTCTTTGAATCAAATCAAGCTTCCATACTTCACCTAACCCACTTTTCCAATAATCTGTTAAACTATGCTTCTTAACATTACCAACTATTATTGGCAAATAAATACTTGGGGCTATTCCGCCATCTGCTTTTATTGATACAAATGGACAACATTCCTTGTTATATTCAGTGAATCTTATAAAATGATCTACAGGATCACCCCATTCAAATTTTATTCCTCTATTACTATATAAAGATTCTCTCTTTCTCATATTAAAGGTTTTTATCATCTTTCTATATTGCAAACTATTTGGAAGTATTTCTATATCATTTTTTTCTCCTCTTCCAATAGGCATAGTAGCTTGTACCCTTATTTCTCTTACGGATAAATCTATGCAAAGATCCGCAAGTTGATTAAACTCTTCTGTATTCCAACTAGTTGGTGTAAATGCAACGCCAGTTTCTATTTTAATATCTCTAAGGTTTCTTAATGCTTCAGTTGCTTTGTCGAAAACACCTTCACAATTTCTTAATCTATCATGAGATTTCCCAATCCCATCAATGCTTATTTGTGCTCTTGATAAACCTGCCTCTTTTAATTCCTTTGCTACCTCTGGTGTTAACAATATTCCATTTGAAACAAATGAAACTTGTATATCTTCATCACTTAATATTTTGATACACTTTAAAAGTATTTCTTTTCTAAGTAGCGGTTCTCCTCCACAAAAACATACATTTAATGGCTTTATTTTAGCAATATCCTTAACTAGAGTTAATAGCTCTAAATCAGTCATTTCGCCATCTGAGCATATGTTATTTTCACCACTAAAGTTATAACAATGTAAACATCTAAGATTGCATTTATTTGTAATGTCAACTGTCAATTGGTAAGGTCCTATTAATATACTATTATGTGTACTGTGTTTTTCTTCCATAATTCCTCCTATACTCTATTACTGTTTTATATTTATTATCATAGTTGTTAATGCTACTCCAGTATCTACTTCATTTTCTCTTGTAACTTCATGAGAAAAACCAGCTTCTTTAAGATTATTTTTCCAATAATCAGTAAACATTCCGTTTTCTCTTATATATGCTCTTATCTTTGTGGGTTCTATTATTGAATACTCTGGTAATATTTCTGTGGCAAAATTAAATATTTTATCTAGTCTATTTATTTCATTTTCTTCGCATATTACTAAATTTAAATTAAGTACCTTGGACAAATTATTTTGATTTATATCTAGAGTTATCAAAGCAATAATTTCCCCCTGTTTTTCCAAAGCAATATACTCTTCACAAAAATTGTATAAGCTACTTCTTATGTTTATGTCGTTGTAACATTCATGATTCAATATTTGATCACTTAAAAATATTCTTTTTGACATTTCTAATTCATGTTTATCATTCATGTTTTTATTTATAAATTTTATAATTCTTTTTGTATCACACTCTTCCATTAGCCTAACGCGATAATCTTCATCTAAATCTTTAACTTCTAACATATAAGCAAGCCTCCAAATTATTTTATTTAATAAATAATTAAGTAGTTAGGTTCTTGTAATTATAAGAACCTAATTATAAGAACCTAACTATACTTCTTTTTTACCAGTAAGGATCACACCAAACCCAGGCAGCTCCATATACTACAGCTGCTACTGCGCCTGCAACTAATGCGACTCCTGCAACTGCTAGTACAGCATAGCCCATCTTAATTAAGCTAACTGCTTCTGCTGATACCCTTTCTTCTCCAACTAATTGAATTGATGGTGATTCATAAGTTTGCATAACATCTTCCCCCCTTTATTTTTTATTTGAAATAAATATTTAAAATATATCGAAAGTTATCATTGTCTTTATGGACAATAATAACTTTTGATACAAATTAACGGTAATCAATTTCCTGTATACTCAAGGACTTGTCCTTTATTTATTGCTTTAATTAATTTTCTATCGCTACAATTCGAGTACAGTAGGAATTGTTTTTCTGTACAATCAATAACCTTTGATAAGGATAGCCTTGAACAAGAATACACATTGCCATGTATCTTTACATCCTCTAAGCAACAATATGATACTTCATATTCCTCAATTACAGATGTTTGAATATTCAAAATATTTATGATGTATTTCTTCTCTTTTGTAAAATCTAATTTGCTAATCAAGTCATAAACTTGTAAATTATCATAAATAATACCTTTATTTTTTAATTTCTTTTTATATGTTCCATTTGGCGTTATTGCAGTTAACTCTATGGAACCTTTTTTATAATGGGACTCTATCCTAATATCTGTCTCACCTAATTTCATATTAATAAATGATTCTATAGGTAAAAATGTTTCAGAATCATAAACTAATTGGCTATTTTCTGTCTCAACCTCATTCATAACAATTGTTAATTTCATTGTTCTTGTTCCATTACCTTCAATTATTTCAGCTTTATACTCTCCTACATTTTCAAAAGTAGCTTTATCCGATACCACCTTTATGTTGTAGGTATTTACATACTTATCCATTCTATACCTCACATCCTAATATTTTTTCCATTTTTAAATCATGCTTTAATATTTCTTCTTTCCACTTACACTTAGTCAATGCTGAATTTGTTATAGATTGAGAAATACAGCCTAAACAGTTACTAACATAATCACAATTCTTACAAGTTGATAGATTGGGATTTTTAAGATTTCTAAAACCTTCGTTGGATAAACTACTAATTATATCTGCAATGTCATCTCCATCTTGAATTTTTCCTATAATAACTGAACTCATCATACATGGCTTTATATCACCACTTGCTTCAATAAATAGTAATCTTGATCCTGCTCCACACCCACTACAACTACATCTAACATTGTTATCTTTATACAAATAATATTCTTCAACACTTGGACATTTATCAGAAAAACTACTTATCCAATTACCATCTTCCTCGTAGGTTACTAAAAAATCTCTTCCTTCATAATCCCTCATTATATGATCTACCTTTTTGATAATTAGCTCTAAATCATTTTCTCTTATTTCTCTCATTCCTTTAATTGCTCGTCCATGTTCTACAACCCTTCCAAACCCTATAGATTGAGCTCCATGTTCATAAGCAATATCTGAAATAAAATTTAAACTTTCTATATTTTCTTTTGTTATCACTGTGCCAATGGAAAAATTAACCTTAGCTTCTTTAAGATATTTCATAGATGACATTACTTTTTCAAAAGCTCCATTAATCCCTCTTAATCCATCATGGATTTCCCTTGTTGCCCCATCTAAACTAAGCTTCACACGTTTTACTCCAACCTCTGATAACCAATTTGCAAAATTTCTATCTAATCTCATACCATTTGTGATTAAAGTTGTTTCAATTCCCTGTGATATACTATACTCTATAATCTTTTTTATTTTGGGATGACACATTGGGTCTCCCCCCGTTATACTTACACTTTTACATCCATCACTTAACCTATCTAAAATAGAATAAATTTGTTTTTCTTTTAATTGTGTATTTCTCATAAATCCTGCTTCACCATAGCAATGTTTACATCTAAGATCACATTGCTTTGTAATTTCAATGGAGCATGAATATGGAACATACCAGTTTCTGCTTCCTGTATTTATAATTTTACTATTTTTCTTGTCTTCTAATAAATCTATTAAATTTCTCTTATATAGCTGCAGAATAAACATTTTAATTGATAAATACTTTCTTACATCTGAATCATTAAACTCTCTAAATGAATTAGCTACTATTTCATTTAATGTATATTCTCCATTTAACTTATTAATAATTTCTGCACCTGTAACATTTACTGATAAAACTTCCACACCATTAAATATCAATAAAGTCTTATCAGGCCAGTTATGTAGCTTATAATTTTCATTTAACATAATATACTTGTTATCTTTAATCATATCTAACTTAATATTAGAGGTAGCATTATATATTTGGGATACTAAATTATCTCTTATAATTTGGGGAGTATTCATTTTCTCACCTCCTATGCACAACTTTTAATTCCATAAATGTATCTTTTTTCCTTTTTATTTTATTATATATCCTTTTTTAATAATAATCAAGCTAATATTGAAACTTTTTACATATATTGTATGTTGTTTGAATATTTTACTTAGACTATTAAGTTTAATTTTTTGATTTTATAATTTTGTATAAAAAAAGAGATATAAAATCTCTTTTTACATATATTAATAAGTTTTATTTCTTTTACAATAAAAACCAATGTAAATATCATTAATTATTGACCATACTACTATTCCTGCTAATAGAATTACAATTAAAATCTTACCTCGGAAGACTAAACTAACTATAAATAGTATTACTCCAACAATTACTAAACTTATTCCGCCAATTCTATTAGCTAATTTCCATACCGTCTCATTATTTAATGCCTTTTTCGTCCTTACTCCAATGATAGAATTTTGTTTAATTTGCGGCATTATATTCCCAATATAAATTAGCATGTATGAAATAGCTAAAGAAACAATTTTATAAGGATCAATTCCCACATTAAAATGATTATATAGTAATACAAACTGTATAGTAAGTAATACTATGATTGTACTTATTATTACTTTATAATAATATTTTTCAACCTTAACTATTTCTTTATATTTATCAGAATATATCCTAAATATAATATACACAACTAAAATAGTTACTGAAATTACTGGAATGACATATAATTTATCTATTGCATTTTCTTTACTGAAAAAATAATATAAAAAAGCAAAAATTATATTTGCTAAAACAATAAATAATAATCCTCTCTCCTTGTTTTTATTCAATATTTTTTCCTCCTACTTACTATCTTTTAGTGCTATAAACCAATTAATGATATACTGAATTGATGACATGTTTATTGAATAAATTGAAAATTGACCTTCTTTTCTTGATTCAACAATTCCTGCATTTTTAAGCACTTCTAGATGATGAGATATACATGGTTGTGTTTTATTAAAATTTTTAGCAATTTCATTTACTGACATATCTTTTTCTATTAGCATACTTAGAATCTTTCTTCTTGATTCATCCGATAATGCTTTAAAAACTTTATCCAAAATCTCACCTCATTTTAAATACTCCAAGTTTATACTATCTAATTTCTTTATGCCAACTCCTCTTTCCACAATGTGGGCATTTTAAATATTTAGTATTCATATTATGTGGTGATACTAAATCAATGATTGGAGATATTTTAAATTCCTTGTTACAATTAATGCATGTATATACTGCTCTTTTGGCATGCATTAATACCAGAATTATCAAACCAACTAATGCCACTAAAATGAACATACCTATACCATTCTCCTTGCTTTGTAGGAAGTAACCGCTGACTATTAATATAACCGCATATACCCCTATCCCTACCAATGTTTTAAAATCGAACTTTTTCTCTGCTTTCATTGCAAATCCTCCTAATAAATAATACGTAAAAATTTATAGATATATAAACATATATTTATATATCCCACACTTACATTATATTTAAAACTTACAATAAATAAACATATTTTTGAAATTTAATCATAAAAATTTTTCGACTAAATTTGCGCCTGAAGTAAGTCCCTTGGTTGTTTCTTTTTTAGTTAAAATTGCAATGTAAACTAGAAAAATTATAAAATGATGATACCTGGGATTATAGTTATATAAAAGTATACAAAAAAGCTCTTGTCCTTATAAAACGGATAAGAGCCTATACCCCTACTGTACCACTTTACTATATATAAAATTTCTCATTCATTTCATATACATCTCAGATAATATCTATTTTTTGATTACTAATGTAGCAGAACTGTTATCCTTTGCCTGTTTTGCTATTTGAATCTTTAAGCCAAACTTAGGAATATTTCTACCAAGTTCTGGTATTTCAGCATTTAAATAATTGGTTTTGTCACTAAAACTTGCCTCTGAAAATCTATAATTATCTATAGGTGATCTTCCTAATGCTTCATCTGTGTTAATCGCAACTACAGCTTCTTTATCTTTGCTGAATGCAGCATCATGCATTTGATATTTTGCACTAGCAAGCATTGGAGCTTCATTCGGATCAGCCCATTTCCATAAAACACTATTTTGATCTGCATCAACTATTCCAAGATATCCTTCACCTGGATGAACTCCTGTCCAGTTATCTGTATAAAACTCATCAACATACCAAACAACCATACCTGGATCATAAGACAAGTTTTGTCCTAATATTCCTATATGAGCAAGAGCATTATCAACACCATGATGATTTCTCCACTCAACTAGGTAATAGTTAGCAGCTTTTATAGTACCTGTATTCTTTTCAAATCCATTAAATGTGAATACAGAAGTTCCTTCTGCATCATCTGATAATATAGGGTTATTGTCAGCAATAACTTGGATGTCATCAACATATAACCCAGCGCCAAAACTGTAAGAATCTGTTGCATATTCAATTTTTATATCTACTTTTTTACCTGCAAAAGCACTTAAATCAAATATTCCATCAACCCAACCATTTGAAGAACCAGTAATACCATAAGGAACTACTACTTCACCTTGAGAAGCATGGTCTGTTGTAGTTATATCACTTTGTAAATATGTCCATTCTTCCGTTCCTTGTTCTCTAACTTGAACAGATGCAAAGTCCCAGCCTTCTTCTATATCATACCAAGTCTTAAACTTAAGTGTTGCTGCTGTTTTATTAGTTAAATCAGCACTTGAAGTCATATTAGTTAATAAAGGTTTACCATTAACTTCTTTTCCACCCCAATAAGCATATTTGCCACTTGTTGGTACAGTTAGTACATTTGCCTTATCTGGAAGATTAATCCTAACAACTTCACCTTCTTCATCAGCCTGTCTTAACTCTACTCTTGCTCCAGCTTTAGAAATGCCATCATAATTTAAGTTTACGACCTTCTGCCAGTTTCCGCCATATATACCTTGGAATATTTCCTTAGCATATGGACTAAATCCTGGTGGTTCAGTTCCAGGTATTGTTCCTGCCCAGCTTCCTCCTGACATTATTGACCACATGGATATTGGCTCCCCTAAATCTGAACTATAAATTGTATCATACTCATCTGGAAGTCCAAGATTATGCCCGAACTCATGAACAAATACTCCTGCTGCTCCATCTTCTGGTTCAAAAGTATAGTCATATGCAAAGAAATCAGTTCCAGGTATTTCATATTTTCCACCTAAATCCCAGCTATGTGACCATATTGCATCACTACCTAAACTTCCACCACCAGCTTCTTCACCAACACCAGCATGTAGAACCATTAAATAATCTATGATTCCATCAGGTTCATTGTAATTTCCATCACCATCTAAATCATATAAATCTTCTTTATCAAAATCTGCTAAGTTTACATTAGGGTCTTGGGCTACTAATTTTAGAGCTTCAGCAACTGCATCTCTTGGTCTTGCATCATCGCCATCCACATTCCCACCGTAATATGCAGCTGTATTTGGTAAGGTATACCATCCAGCAACCTTACCATTTATCTCTAAACTTCCACCGGATTATTCCTTATAATACTGTTTCATTGATATTAAATCTTCACCGTTTGGCCCTTTATACCCATTGTCACCAAATATCATATCTTGGAAATGCTCATTACTATATTCATCATAATACATATCAGTTTCACTAGGTTCAATACTGTCATGCTTATAATCCTTATAATCTACAAGTAATGTTAGTACATTAACTTTTTTAGGACTTGAATCTGTAGTTGTTTGTTCAAATTTATATTTTTGAACCCTTTCACTTTGTTTAGCCTTTAAATCTCTGTCCATCTTTGAAGGCTTTACCTTATCATTTCCCTTTGCCTTTTCCTTCATATAATCTACAAATACCTTGTGTGCTTCTTTATAAGTTGCATCCTTACCAATTTTCCCTTCTTTTTTCAGCATTTCAATAATTTTTTCTTCATTTGCAACAGATGAATCTGCTGGTCCCCCATATTTATAATATGTTTTTTGGCTAGTAGTTTCCTCTACATAGCTTGGCTGCTCTGGTAGTACAGAATTAACAGTGCTTATACCAGTGCCACTACCCCCAACACCAACAAGTAAGAACACTGATGTCAAGATTCCAACGATTTTTTTTGATAGCATAGTATACCCCCTAATCATTTTTAACCTACGCTAATAACCTAACAATAAAAGTTATAATATTCGTAAGGTATTATAACTTATTATATTATTTTAAAAGGTAATTAATGTCATTTAAATTGGGTACATTTATTTTTGAAACCTATGCTATATCTATGAATTTGCAAATATTTTTCTATAGATAAATGATTAATATATTTAATATTAAAGTGTATCAGGAAACTGTTTATCATTTGTATACAAATTGTAGTAAAAATAATTTCCCCTTATTCCCCATAATATAGCAACTGCTAAATTAAGTACTGAACTTTGTCCAGGAATAGCAAATATTGTACCTTCAATTACTAAAGTTATTAATGCCAACCCCCATAAGCCCTTTGTTAATGCCCATATCCATGAAAAAAAGAAAGCGCACCAATTCCATTTGCCTTTGTACTTTTCATTACTTCCACTTATCTTTCCAAACTCTTCTTGATAATAAGGATCTAAGAATGCATTTGGAGAAGAATTATATGTTGTATATTTTTTTATTAATCTAACACCACATTTAATACATATTTCTTGATTTTCATTTGTAATCGAACCACAACTTTGGCAAAAGGATTTTCCGTTTAATGGATGATTCCCACACTTTGTGCACACATCAGCATTTCCATTGATTTCATTTCCACAATTTCTACAAAAAAGTTTATAGTTCTTTGTAGATGAAGCATTTTTCTTATTGTTTAATTTCATACCACATTTAAGACACACTTCTTGATTTGAATTAACACTTATACCGCAACTTTGACAATAGGAACTCCCATTTAATGGACGGCTACCACAATTTGTACAAAAGTCTGCTTCTTGCCAAATTTCCTTGCCACAATTTTTGCAATACATACTTACCACCTCCAAGATATTTTATTATGAATTATTTATTTTTGCATATTTTCTAAGGTATTTATTTTATGGTTTTATTATACATCAAACCATGAAAGAATGAATATGGCATCCTATATTCTTTTATTGGTTATTTGTATTTTTATGATATAATATTACTATAATTTCCAAGTGAATTGAATGATGATTTGGTTATACTTTTAAAATTATATTTATAAAAAATCGGGGGAGTGATTAATTTTGAAAAATGCTAAAAAAATAATATGCACATGCTGTCTTATCCTTGTTATTTCATCACTTACAGCTTGTAGTATGGGTGGTGATAATTCCACTAATTCAAAAAAAGGAAAAAACTCAAGTGATGTAGCTAGTATAAAGTTTACAGATTTTTCCAAAGACATTTCAGCAGACAGAATATATAGCACAATAGAGAAGCTCTCAGATAAAGATAATGCTAGGTTAACTGGGTTTGAAGGTGAAAAAAACGCAGCTGCATATGTCTCTAAACAATTTGAGGATATAGGACTTACTGTAGAAGAGCAAGAATTTCCTGTGACTGCATATAAATGTGATAATGCAGAAGTAAAAATTGATACACCTGAAAGTAAAGTTATTGTATCTAAGTCTTTAACTTTCGGTAAAGAAACCCCTGATGAGGGTATAAGTTCAGAAGCTGTCAATGGTAATATGGGAACAAAAGCTGATTTAGAAAAGGCTGATGTAAAAGACAAGATTGTTGTTATTAAGCGTGGTGGAGAATACTTTAGAGTTAAAGTTGAAAGAGCATCTGCAATGGGCGCTAAAGGCGTTATATTTTTTGATCCAGATAGTGACAATATTTTATCAGCTACCTTGACTCAACCTTCCCTAATCCCAGCTGTTGCAATATCTAAGTCTGATGCTGAGGTTCTTAATGAATCAATAAGCTCAGGAAATAGTCCTAAAGTCACAATAATGGTTGATAGTGAATGCGTAGATAGTAAATCGAAGAATATTATTGCAACATTAAAGTCCAAAAATGAAAATGCTAAAACTATAGTAGTTGGTGCTCACTATGATGGAGTAGACACACCAGCTGCTAATGATAATGCCTCAGGTATATCTACTATACTAGAAACTGCACGGGTTTTATCCAAAGAAAAACTTGACTGTAATATTAAATTTATTGCCTTTGGTGCTGAAGAAATTGGTTTAGTTGGCTCAAGTTATTATGTTAAAGCTTTAGGTTCTGAGGATTTAACAAATATCATTGCAATGATAAATGCTGATATGGTTGGAGTAGGTGATAAATTATGTGTTTACACATTGAATAAAAGCAGTAAATCTTTAACTGCTGATTTAGCAGTGAGTTGTATGAACAGCTTTAAATATGATAATACGCGAAGTGAAAGTAATGCAAGTGACCACGTTGCTTTTGAATCAGCTGGTATACCTGTAGCATATTTCGAATATAGCCAAGACCTTAATTATCATACTGATAAGGATACTATTGATAAAATAAGTAAAGAAAATTTAGCTAATGCATGTAATGTAATTTCATCTTTGTGTAATGAAATTGGTACTAATCCAGAACAATTTCAGAAATAGTAGATAACTGTATATTAAAAAGGATGCAAAAATCTAAAAATGCATCCTTTTTTATTATATTTAGATTTACTATAATTATTTCAATAAAAAATTAGGTTTATTTTATATTCTTCTGGGGAAAATAGTTCTATAATTTAATTTTTATGGAGGCGAATATGAGAATACCAGAACATATTGGAATAATTCCTGATGGTAACAGACGTTGGGCTTTATCAAATAATCTAACTAAGGATAAAGGATATGAGCATGGAATAAATCCTGGCCTTGAAATATTTAAGCTGTGCCAGAAAGAAAATATAAAAGAAGTAACCTTCTACGGCTTTACTGTAGATAATGCTAAGCGTCCGTCTGAGCAAAAGCTTGCATTTACACAAGCTTGTATTGATTCTGTCATGCTTTTGACAAAAGAAAATTGTGAAATATTAGTTATAGGAAATACAAAGTCTAATGTTTTTCCAAAAGATCTACTAACTTTTACTACTAGAAAAAAATTCGGGAATGGTGGTATTAAAGTAAATTTTTTGATTAACTATGGATGGGAATGGGATTTAAATTTATTAAAGGAGTCTGATTCTTCTAAAAATCATATTTTACCCTATATCCATTCCAAGGATATCCCGAGAATTGATCTTATTATAAGATGGGGTGGTAGAAGAAGGCTTAGTGGTTTTCTACCAGCGCAATCCATTTATTCTGATTTCTATATAATAGACACCTATTGGCCCGATTTTACTTCTAAAGATTTTTATAATGCTTTAGATTGGTATAATAAGCAAGATGTTACCCTTGGTGGCTAAAATAATTAAATTTAAAAGGCTAAAGCCCAGTAAAATTGGCTTTAGCCTTTTAAATTAACCTCATGTTTTATAAACCCTTATAGAATTTAACAAAAACTAATTTTAACACCCTTACCCATTTTATTAAGGCATTCTTCAAGTTGTTTGATTAAAGCTAATTTTGTGTGAAAATCAATATCTGTACCTTCATGGGCACTATTTTCAGACATTCCAAAATAAATATTGATATCAGTAGCTTCTTCAATCAATAAGATTGCAAGTGCTGCTGCCCCATCATTACTTTTAGATATATTAAGACAATTCATTGGATTTTCTAAAAAACTCATGGATAATTCCACAACTTTTTTTAGGGTAATAATGCCTTCCGTGACATAATCTACACCTTCAATTTTAGCCATAGCTGGAACTTCTTCATTGCCACTGTCTTGTATTACCATGAGTGGTTTTTTCAGATATTTACTAACAACACTTGCAGTACTCCCACCACAAATAACTGTTTTACCATTTTTAGAGAAAAACAATTTTAATATTTTATTATCATCTTCTTTATTTTCAGGAGGTCCAACAAGCATATTAACAACTTCCCTAGGTCTAATTTTTACAACAAAAACAGTAGTATCATCATCTAGAGAATCCTGGCTAAGTGCCAAACTACAATTTACAATCTCTGCAGCAATATGAGAAGCTGACATTTGTTTTGTTTCATGCCCTTCCAAAAATCCAGCAATTTCTGATTGATGCCAGCCGTCAGGAGCAAGTTTTCCAACTCCTGCATTAGTAACTCCATCAGTCATAAGTACAATAATATCATCCTCCTGAAGAGTTATTCTACTTTCATGAATTTCTTTTTCTCCTACAAAGTGAACATTAGTATTATATGATAATCTTTTACCCCTTCTGAGGATAATTGCACTTGGATTATCATACTGTACAATATATGCTTGGCCCTTAGTTAATTCTACAACAGTAAATGTAGAGTACGCCAATTTTCTCTCTTTACACATAGGAAGAGCTGTGGCAACAGTGTCTATACACTCATCTAGCGGCATATTTTTAGAAAGCATTGTTCCTAGTATTGTTGATGTA
>DAMAVY010000020.1:0-16214 GCA_032077725.1 Clostridium sp.
TTGTATGTATTTCATGCAAGATATCTATCTTGCCAAAGAAGATAATGCTGCGGCTCCAATAGCTCATGTTCATGAAGAATTATGGCATGATATCCAGGATAGTATTATTGGTAAAGGACCAGGAAGAAAACACCAATATTGCTTTATATGTGGCAACATATATTACAAAGGATCTAATAAATAAACAATTTGAAGGTTATAGGATATATGGATATAGCATAAAAACACTCGATAAACCTATTGAAGAAAAAATGTATACGTTAGAAAGCACAGATAAGCTATTAAAGAGGTATTCAAAGGACTATGATGAAATACTCTAATAGCTACGGAATAGGCTACACAGACCATAAGGGTGAGCATACACGACAAGTGAGTTATTTTGATTTAAATAAAAGGGAGGTATAATTATGTTATTGAAAAATGTAGATATGATGGTCTCAAAAATAGAACTTAAAGAGGGAAAGGAAAAAAATCAATATTTATATATTAAGCTTATAGACATGGGAACAGGTGATATGTTTGAAATAATTCATAAAGATATTGAGATTGTTAAAGATTTAATGCCATTTGAAAAATATAAAGTGAATTTAAACATTGCTAGTGGAAAGTATGGACTTAGTTTAAAACTTCAAAATATAGTAAGTACAATTTAATTAAACAATACACCTGTAGAAATATGGGTGTATTTGTTATATAATAACCTTGTAAGAATATCATACTAATTATACAATAATATGGGAGAAAATATGAAAAATGCGTACATTAAAAAAATACATAGTGAGCATATTAACGATTTAGTGAAAAGAAAAAGAAATTATGATATGTATGAAAAAATAATATATTATTATTTATCTATGGGAGAATCTCTTAATATTTCTTGTGAAAAAGTTTATATAAATAATAAATTAGATAAATATAATAATAAGAATGATGCTATGAAGATATCAATTATTGTGGCATTGATTGCACCTATTATCATAACAATGATAAATCCTCAAGATATGATGAATCTAATGGAACAATGTAGAGATATTGGAAAAATGATTTTAGAAAATATACCAAATGTAAGAAATATAAAACAAGCTATGTTTATTATAATTTCTCTAATTCTTTTATTTGGATTATCTATATTAGTATCACTTGGAGTGTTTGCAGGAGTATTTATTGTAGAAGTCACATTTAATCGTTCAAGTAATAAAACAGCTATGGAGATTGAGTATTATTCTATGTGCTTAGAAATATTAACATTATTAGAAGAAAAAAAATTTATAAATAATTATAATGAGATAGAAAAGATAAATTGCATTAGAGAAAAAGTATGGATAGATAAGTATAAAAAAAGACACCAAGAAGACACTTCTCCAATACTAGACGAAAAACATAGCAATTTAAAAATACATAATAATGACAAACATAGTAATATAAGCACTTAAGGAGATATTTTGAAATGTATTAAAATAAGTTGAAGAATGATTTTAATATTATTAATATAATAATTTGAAAGAGGAATTAGAATGAAAGATATAATAAAAAAGGTTCAGGAGAATTTCATTTTTAAAGGACTTACTACTGAAGAATTAAAAAGAATTTATGAGACTTGTAATTATCATATTAGTACATATGATAAGGATCAGGTTATTGCTTCAGAAGAAGATTCATGTAATAGCATAGGTCTTGTAATAAACGGAAGCATTCAACTTCAAAGAATATATCCTAGTGGGAAGTATATTGTTTTAAGTAAATTAAATGAGGGAGATGTTTTTGGTGAAGCTCTTATATTTTCAAAACATAATAAATATCCAGCTACAGTAATAGCTTTAGAAAAGTGTAGTGTACTTTATCTAAACAAGTCTAGTATACTGGACTTATTTTCCAAAGAAGAAAAAATACTTGAAAATTACATGGAACTTTTAAGCAATAAAGTATTGCTACTAAATTCAAAAATAAAGAATATTTCCTATAAGAGCATTAAACATAGAGTAATTAATTATATTTTAGAATCTATGAAATTGCAAAAGAGCAATGTAATTAAGCTAAATGAAAATAAGGAAAATATCGCAGCAGCTCTTGGGATACCAAGGCCTTCACTATCTAGGGAACTTATAAATCTTAGGGATATGGGATATATTGAATTTGATAGGAATTCAATAAATATATTAGATTTGGAAGCTTTAGAACAAGAAATGTTTGATTAAAATTTTTACGACAGTTTGTAACGTAGGTTACAGACTGTCGTGTTTTTTTTATATAGAATGTGATTATAGATTTAGAAAAAATAAATTATTAAGTCTTAACAAATTTCAAATATATAATAAATTAAGAGGTAAAGGAGAGATAAATATGGAAAATAAAATGTTTTGTTTTCAATGTCAAGAAGCAGCAGGTTGCACAGGATGTACTGTAAGAGGGGTTTGTGGTAAGTCACCAGAGCTTGCAAAACTTCAAGACTTATTAATCTATACTACAAGAGGACTATCAGAAGTTGCAACAAGAGCTAGAGAAGAAGGTGTAGTTGTTCCTAACACCATCAATAGAGCTGTAACTATGAATCTTTTTACTACTATTACAAATGCAAATTTCGATAATGCTGTATTTTATAAAATGATAAAAGAAACTTTAAATCTTAAAGCTGGATTACTTGAAAAATTAAGTAACAAAGAAAGTTTAGGAAATGCTGCACTATGGACAGCAGAAAATGAAGTTGAGATGGACAAGAAAGCTGGAACTGTAGGAGTTTTAGCTACAGATAATGAAGATATTAGAAGTTTAAGAGAAATGATAACTTATGGGCTAAAAGGGTTGTCTGCATACCTTAAGCATGCAAATGCACTAGGTTATGAAGATGAAGCTATATGTGCATTTATGCAGAGAGCACTTGCAGCAACTGCAGATGGTAAGATTACAGTAGATGAATATATAGCATTAACTTTAGAAACAGGTAAGTTTGGTGTAGATGGAATGGCATTACTTGATAAGGCTAACACTGAAAGCTACGGAAATCCAGAGATCACTAAGGTTAACATTGGAGTAAGTGATAAGCCAGGAATTCTTGTTTCTGGTCATGATTTAAAGGATTTGGAACAGTTACTAATTCAAACAGAAGGAACAGGAGTAGATGTATATACTCATTCAGAAATGTTACCAGCTCATTATTATCCAGCATTTAAGATGTATTCACACTTTATAGGTAACTATGGAAATGCATGGTGGAAGCAAACTGAAGAGTTTGAAAGCTTTAATGGACCAATTCTTATGACTACAAACTGTATTGTTCCACCTAAGGATAGTTATAAGGCTAGAGTATTTACTACTGGAGCATCAGGTTATACTGGATGTACCCATGTTGAAGCAGATAAGAATGGAAATAAAGATTTTTCTAAATTAATAGAATTAGCAAAAACATGTAATGCACCAACAGAAATTGAACATGGAGAAATTGTGGGAGGATTTGCTCATAATCAAGTATTTGCACTTGCAGATAAGATTGTAGATGCAGTAAAATCTGGAGCAATAAAGAAATTCTTTGTAATGGCAGGTTGTGATGGTAGACAAAAGAAGAGAGAATACTACACTGATTTTGCAAAAGCAATACCAAAGGATACAGTAATTTTAACAGCTGGATGTGCAAAATATAAATATAATAAACTTGATTTAGGTGACATTGGAGGAATTCCAAGAGTTTTAGATGCTGGACAATGTAATGATTCTTACTCATTAGCTTTAATTGCATTAAAGTTAAAAGAAGTATTTGAACTTCAAGATATTAATGAATTGCCAATAGCTTTTAATATTGCGTGGTATGAGCAAAAGGCTGTAATTGTTCTTCTATCACTATTATATTTAGGAGTTAAAAATATTCACCTAGGACCTACTTTACCAGCTTTCCTATCACCAAATGTAGTTAAGGTACTTGTAGAGAACTTTGGAATTGGTGGAATTACAACAGTAGATGATGATGTTAATATGTTTATGGAAATGTAATTAAGTAAAGATTTCTCATAAAGCAAATATATGATTACAAAAAGTTTCAATTGCAATAGTAAATTAAACATTGCAGTTGAAACTTTTACTATATAGGAAAGAATAATATTATGTAAATATTTTCATGATTTTATTGACTGACAATTACCTTTATGATAAAATAAAAAATTACAAAAAAATTAGTTTTGTGTTATACTATACATAGAGTGTATAGAAGGAGGTAATTTTTTTGTTTAATGTAGGAGATAAGATTGTTTACCCATGCCAAGGCGTTGGGGTGATAGATTTTATAGAAGAAAGAGAATTTAAAGGTGAACTTCAAAATTACTATGGAATACATTTGTTAAACCATGCTATGAAATTGATGCTACCATATAGCAGATTGAAGCAATCTAATATTAGACTTATAAGTAATAAGGATATTATTGATGACAAATTAAAACACATTAATGAATTTGCTATGGATACTGATGAAATGATTAAAGTTAATTTTAAAGAGAGAAATTCAATAATTTCGGACAAATTAAAGTCAGGCTCCTTGATAGATTATATGGAAGTTGTGTGTAACCTAACTAAACTTAAAATATATAATAAGTTAAATGCTAAGGAAAAACAAATGTTGGATAGTACAAGAAAACTTCTAGTTGAAGAAATAAGTCAATCAAAGAGCATATCTAATATTGAAGCCACTGAGCTTCTTGACAATTGTATTAATTTATAAGTGAAGCATAACATTTAAATGATAATGCAAAAATTATGAAGAAAATTATGAAGAAAAATATAAAATAACCTATCATCTAATTTTAAGATGTTAGGTTTGTTTTATTATGTTTAAAATTCTCATGATTAAAGACAAAGGGACTTTCAGGTAATAAATATTTTTTTGTATACTCTCATTTAGGAAACAATAACATATGTAAATTTGAGCTTTTTAGCTGGTTTCACACAATCTATTAAAACATAATGGGAAATTAGAGTTTTAAAGTATAAACTTATGGGGTATTATATAAATAAAATATGTAGATAAAATATATAGTTTAAAGTACAGTAAGGAGAAAAATTTATGTCTAGAGTTATAGTAGTTGGGGGTGGCCCTGCTGGCATCATGGCGGCACTAAGTGCAGCAAGAACTAATGAAGTAATACTAATTGAAAGAAACGAGGAAATCGGCAAGAAATTAAGACTCACAGGTGGAGGCAGATGCAATATAACAAATAATAGATCCATAGAAGAGTTGTTTGATAAAGTAGTAAATAATAAAAAATTTTTATATAGTGCCTTTTATACTTTTTCAAATCAAGACTTATTGAACTATTTTTCAAAAAATAGTTTGGAATATAAAGTTGAATATGATGAGAAGGTTTATACAAAGAGTGACAAGGCGGATGATGTTATAGAGGTTTTCAAAAGTGATCTTCAGAAAAATAAGGTAAAGATTATGTATAATACTAAAGTTGAAGACTTGATTGTTGAAATGGAAGAGATTAAAGGTGTTATTACTCATAGTGGAGAAAAAATATTTTGTGATAAAGTTATAGTTACTACAGGGGGAAAGAGTTATCCAAATACGGGATCCGATGGAAGCATGTATGATATATTAAGCAAATATGGACATACTATAAAAACTCTATATCCAGCTTTAGTTCCATTAGTAATAAAAGAAAACTTTGTAAAAAATCTTCAAGGAGTATCTATGAAGGACGTTGTTTTTAGTACTAAGATTAATAAAAAGAAAATTGAAATAGTTGGAGATATGATATTTACTCATTTTGGAATATCGGGACCAGGAGTTTTAAAGTTCTCATCCTATATCAATAAAACCCTTGCAACTAGGGAAGTAGAGATGAGCATAGACTTTTTAGAGAATTGTTCTAGAGAGGAAATATCTAGTATAATCAGAAGCAATCCTAATAAAAATATACTAACTAGTTTAAAGGGGATTTTACCTCAGAATTTTATAAAGGAGATTTTAGGTTTATTAGATTTAGCAGAAACTAAACCTCACGATTTAAAAAAAGAGGATGAAAAAAAACTTATAGATTATATAAAAGAAATGAAGCTTACCGTAAGGGAAACTTTGTCCATAAAAGCTGCTACAGTAACCTCAGGTGGAGTAGATGTAAAGGAGATAAATTCATCTACTATGGAATCTAAAATAATAAAGAATCTTTTCTTTGGAGGGGAAGTAATAGACATAGATGCTGAAACGGGAGGATATAATCTTCAAATAGCTTTTTCTACAGGATATTTAGCTGGAAGTGATTTGGGGTAATTAGGAATTGGACTTGTTTAGAGCTTAGGTTATTAGGAAATTAAACCTTTTAACATTTTAACATTTTAACATTTTAGCATTTTAACTTTTTAACTTTTTAAAATTTTAACATTTTAAAATTTTAACATTTTAACATTTTAAAAAGTTGAGTCGGCCAAGCGGGTTTAGGAGATTATGGCATTTTAAGATGGAGATTCAAAAGTTGAATTGGTGAACTTGAAATACACCATAATTTCCGTTGAGAGGATGTGTAGCAATGAATAAAAGATTTAATATGGATGAGTTTATAATAAAGTACCCATATGTTGAAGACGTAATTGAAAAAAATGATATAAGTGAAGAAAATCTTGTGGCAATATATGATGACTATGCTAGATGTAAAGCTTCCTATGAGAATCAAGCAAATTTTATTGCTAACATATTGAGATCTAATGACATGGTGCATTCAGTTAAGACTAGGATTAAAGAACCAGAAAGATTAATAGAGAAAATCATAAGGAAAACTGAAGAACGAAAGAATAAATATAATATGGATTTTCAATTTACAATAGATAATTATAAGGATGAGATTAATGATTTAATAGGAATAAGAGTTATACATATATTTAAGGAACAGTGGCAAGACATCCATGAATTTATTATAAAGACCTGGAAGGTTATAGAAATGACTGCGAATGTTAGAGAAGGAGATAATACAAAGATTTTTGATGACCTTAATATAGAAGTAAGGCCAAGAATATCTGGATATCGTTCTGTGCATTATTTGGTTGAACTTTACCCTACGAATGAAAGAGTCATTGCAGAAATACAGGTTAGAACAATTTTTGAAGAGGGCTATGGAGAGATTGATCATAGACTTCGATATTCACACAAAGAAATTCCTGAAATATTAAAATCAAACTTATTATTATTCAATAGAATTGTAGGAAGCGTTGATGAGATGGCATCTCTAATAAATAATCTTAGTAGAGAATGGAATGAGAAGGAAGAAAATTATAAAAAAATAATTGAGAAACAGTGTGAAGAAATAATTAAGTTAAAAAAAGAAGGGAAATAGTTGTTTTAAAGCATTTTACCGGAGATGAGGTATCACTTTAAAGGAAATAATTAATTTTTATCCAATACAAAAGGTGTTGACATTAACGCGACGTAAAGCTGTATAGTTGTTCTTGTAAGGAGTGAGAGCAATGGAATATACAGTGCAAAAGCTAGGGAAGCTAGCAGGAGTCAGTACTAGAACTCTTAGATACTATGATGAAATAGGGATTCTTAAGCCGGCAAGAATCAATTCATCAGGATATCGGATTTATGGTCAAGGAGAAGTAGATAGATTACAGCAAATACTGTTTTATAGAGAATTAGGCGTCAACCTAACAAATATAAAGGATATAATCGCTGACCCATCTTTTAATGAATTTAATGCACTAGTAGAGCATCGTAAAAAACTCCTTAATAAAAAAGAGCAATTAGACTTATTGATAGCAAATGTTGATAAGACAATAGCATCTAAAAGTGGGGTGATTAATATGAGTGATAAGGAAAAATTCAATGGATTTAAGCAAAAACTTATAGATGAAAATGAAGCTAAGTATGGCAAAGAAATTCGAGAAAATTATGGTGAGGAAGAAATTAATAAATCAAATGCAAAATTAATGGGAATGTCCCAGCAAGATTATGAAGAAGTTAAAAGCTTGGAAGAGAATGTTATGAAAACTTTAGAGGAAGCCTTTAAAACTGGAGACCCAGCAGGAGAACTTGCAGGGAAGACAGCAGAACTTCACCGTAAATGGATAGAAAATTATTGGAGTAGCTATAGTAAAGAGGCACATGCAGGACTTGCTCAAATGTATGTGGAGGATGATAGATTTAGAGCATATTATGATAGTAAACAACCAGGAATGGCGGAATTTTTAAGAGATGCTATTCTAATTTATACTGGTGTTGAAAGACAGTAAAGCTATAATTCACATGGGATAAAATCAAAGTTTAAAGTTATAAAAGGAGTTATGTCAAATGGATATGCAAGTTCCATTCTGCTATAACTCCTTTTTATGAAATTCATTAATATTCTCTCAAAGTTGTTTGAAAATAATTGAAGGATTTATAGAAATTACCCCTTTTATTTATCATTGAATCAATGGTTATAAAAGGAATTTTAAAGGTAACGAATCCTGCAAAGTAAGGAGCAATTTCATAGGGAGTAAAATAGATGTATAAGTTGTGACTATCTACATAAAAATCTTGGTTGCTTTTTATACCTTTAAATCCATTTTCATATACATAATCATATTGAGGATCCGTATTTATCATATTTTTAATAATTTTATCTATTTCCTCTTGCCAATTGATGTTATTTTTAAATAGGTCAGCTAAGGTGTAAAATTCTCCATTTAATAAATTAATATTTGGTGTACTTCGTGTAGTTAATCCATGAGCTGCACCAAATGGGTAGGTATAGGTGTTTATTTCAGGAATAAATAAATCTTTTTTATAGAATAATATTTCAAAACTACCGTATACTTCATAATCTAAAACTTTATTTCCATCAATGACTTTAAGGTTTGAAAGTCTTAGGAGTTTGTAGTTTATCAGGTTTTGGATTTCTGAATAACTAATGCCAAAAACTTGAGGATAATAAACCAGGTAATTTATATTAGGTTTGTATTTATATTGAGCTACTGAATAATCATTATTTAGTGGAATTATATCATTAGGTTTATATACTATAGCTCCGTTTTCGTTGATATAAAAAGGAATATAGTCAATATTAGCATAGATTAAATTCTTTTGAATTTTTAAAGTACCACTACCACTTATTTTGGGTGAATAAGTTGGAGGTTTACCATTTAAGTCTATAAAGTAGGTGTGTTTCAAATCATAAGCAGAGGCTAAGTTATCTTCATATCTTTCTATACTTAGAAATTTAAAAGGGGTAAGAGAATTACCATGCCCATCACCTAATGAATATATATTGTTCATAAATCCTGCATTATCACCTCTACTTATACCTAAAGCAAACCGATTATTACCAAGGTACTTTATATCATCATATATAAAAGGGAACATGGTATCACCTGTAATATTTATTACTCCATATTTATTTGGGTAATCTGGTGAGGTACTTACTATCATGTAGCCATCCTCTACTTTTGAAGCAGAAGTAAATTTGGGTTCTATGAGTATTCGTCTTTTGGTGTCCACATAACCGAGAAGTCCCCCAAGAGTTTTAGAAAAAGTAAAAACTCCTTCTCCATAGTTACCCACATGTTTGTAAGGGAAAGATGTCATTACCATACCAGCTTTATTAATTATTTTATATATACCATCTTTATCCTTAACTAAGGCAATATTATCTTTAAAATCGCTACCTTCAATATACATTGGTAGAATTATTTCTCTTCCATCCCTATCTATATAGCCATACAAATATTCTCCTGAAGAGGTAGTAAGTCCAACTAGCGCTAGGGAATCACTAAAGCTAGCTATAAAATTATAGGGCTTTTTAGTAATCCTTTTTCCCTCTTCCGTAATTACCCCCATGGTATTATCTAACATATAAACAGCTCTTTTTTCCGTAAAAGGCTCAATGGAATCATATAAAGGTGGAATTACATAGTTGCCACTAGAATCGATAACACCACAGTGTTCATTTTCACAGACAATAGCAATATTATCTTCGTTAAAATTTTCTGCGCTACTAAATTTAGCAGGTATAATAAATCTTCCATTTGAATCTATATATCCATATTGCTTTGGCCCTATAGTATTTATCATAGCTGGATATAGATCTTTTATATATCTATTAAAATTATCCATTAATTTCTCCATAGTATTTCTTTATATTATTGTATTTAGTTTTATTTCATATGTTTCAATGTTTTATATAATTATTTTTTTGGGCTAGCAGGTGTCCTCCTTGCAAAGCAGAAATGCCTTATTTTCAAAAGATTTCAGATGAATATGAAGATGATGAATTGAAAGTTTTAATGCTCAATGTAACAGATGGACAGAAAGAAACTATGGATAGTGCTAAAAATTATATGGAGGACAATAATTATGATATGACCACTCTCTTTGATATGGGTTTAGATGCTTCAATGAAGTATGTTGTATCTGGGATACCTAGAACTATTTTTATAGATAATGATGGAAATATTGAAGATGATAATATTGGAATGGTCACTGAAACATATTTAAATGAAATGGCAGAGAAAATAGCGAAATAGTGAATAATGAACAAGCTGTACAAGATATGTGCAGCTTGTTCATATTAATTATTATAAGAATATACTCAATAGATTTAAAAATGATGTTTTATTGTTTTCATAGAATAGAATAGTATAATATAGTTATTGTGAACAATAATAATGAAAGTATAATATATTTACTATTAATGAGGAGAGCAACATGGAAAACTATATTACTAAGGATAATGAAATTTATATAAATTCAAATGAATACAATAAATTAGAGATTTATAAGTTACGAATAGATGAAGCAATTAAAAATATCATTGCAAAGGGTGGAAGATTGGTCTTTGCCAGGGTGGTAAAAGAAGGTGAGATAACTAACATTATTGTAATGAAACACCCAGAGTTAAGAGGGTATATTCTAAACAAAATTAAATTTGAAAAAGAAAAGCAAGTTATAAATGATATAATTCACAAAGCTGTAATAGGATTGCTAAAAAGGAATAAAAGTATAACCTACATTAGTGTACTAAATAAATGTAAATTCCCTTCTGAGCAAGTCTATAGGAACGATTATATAAAAGGACAAATCAGAGATGTAGTTATTAAAAATTGCAATAAATCTTTAAAAAACAAGTGAAAATATTACAAAATATAATCTAATTAGTATATAATGGTGAAAAGGGTATTTTTTATATCAGGCATTATAACAGAGAAAAATATGGAGGTGCAGTATGATAATTAATGAAAAATTAAAAACTAGAGATGAAGTGGATAAAAAATATAAATGGAATGTAGAAAAAATGTATTCTTCAGATGAGAAATGGGATGAGGATTTTAAAAGATTAAAAGAAAATTCAATTAGTCTTTTAAAGTTTAAGGGCAAACTTAGTATTGGAGAAGAACTCTTAAGTTACTTACATAGTTATGAGGAGTTTTCAAGTTTATATGAAGACTTAGCTGTATATGCTAATTTAAGAAGTGATGAAGATAAGTCTAATTCAAAATATCAAGTAATCCTTGATAAAATTTCTACCTTTGGAGCAGAATTCAGTGGAATTATTTCATTTTTTCTTCCAGAATTATTATCTATGGAAGAAGAAAAGGTTAATAATATAATTGATGGAACTGAAGGATTAAAACATTATGAAAGATATATTAAAAATATATTTGAAAGTAAACCACATGTTTTAAGTGAAGCAGAGGAAAATATATTAGCCACAGTTAGTGATTGCTTAAGTGCACCAAGTAACATATTTTCTATGATTGACAATGCTGATTTAACTTTTCCAAAGATTATAGATGAGGAAGGTAATGAAGTAGAAGTTACTATTTCAAATTACGCAACATTTATATCAAGTAAAAATAGAAAGGTTAGGGAAGATGCTTTTAAAGCTATATTTGGTACTTACAAGAAATTTGAAAATACCATTGCCACTACTTATACATCTTCAGTAAAAAACTTTATTTTTGCAACTAGAGTAAGAAAGTATAATTCATGTGTTGAAGCTTCTTTAAAACCAAATAAAATTCCTGTAGATGTTTATAAAAATGTTGTAGATACTGTTAATAAAAGAATAGGCTCTCTTCATAAGTATGTAAATTTAAAAAAGAAGCTGTTAGGCTTAGATGAAATTCATATGTATGATTTGTATGTTCCAGTTATCGATGCTCCAAAGTTTAATATTCCTTTTGAAGAGGGAGTAAAGCAATGCGTAAGTGCGCTAAAACCAATGGGACAGGAATATATAGATATTTTTAAAGGTGGAATTAAAGAAGGTTGGATTGATATTTATGAGAATAAAGGAAAAAGAGGAGGAGCTTATTCAAGTGGAAGCTATACTTCTATGCCTTATGTTCTTTTAAATTATAAAAATCAAGTAAATGATGTATCTACTTTGATTCATGAGATGGGTCATAGTATTCATTCTTACTATTCAAGACATAATCAACCTTATATCTATGGAGATTATGAACTTTTCTGCGCTGAGGTAGCTTCAACTACTAATGAATGTTTGTTAATTGATTATTTAATAAAAAATGAAACTGATAAAGCTAAGAGATTATATTTGATAAATGAACAGCTTGAAGGCATTAGAACTACTGTATTTAGACAAACTATGTTTGCTGAATTTGAGCTAATTGTTCATGAAAAAATGGAGGCAGGAGAAGCACTATCCAGTGAAGATCTATGTGAGATTTATCATGATTTAAATGTTAATTACTTTGGAGAAACAATGATTGTTGATGATGAAATCGATATTGAATGGGCGAGGATTCCTCATTTTTATAGAGATTTTTATGTATATCAATATGTTACAGGCTTTGCTGCAGCTAATTCTTTCTATAATAAAATACTTAAGGACGGAGAAGAAGCTGTATGTAAATACAAAGGTTTCTTAAAAGCAGGATCTAGTGATTATCCAATTGAAATTCTTAAAAAAGCTGGAGTAGATATGACTACGCCAAAACCATTAGAGGATACAATTAATAGATTTGATGAACTTTTAACTATGTTAGAGAAAGAAATCTAAGGATTTAAGAAAGAAATTTATAAATTTAATTAAGAATGAAATAAGTAAAATATTTTAAAGAGCAGATAGATTTTTAATAAGATAAATCTATCTGCTCTTTAATTTAGCTAATTGACAATGTGAAAGATGGTGCTATACTAAGTGTATATACAGATGTAAAGCTGTATATTGGAGGTGTGTATACGTTGGGGTTGAAAGAAGATATTTTGAAGTTGAAAAAGGATAAAAATGTGTTGATATTGGCTCACCTATATGAGAAAGAAGAAATTCAACAAATAGCAGATATAGTAGGGGATTCATATTTTTTAAGTAAGAAAGCTATGGAAAGTTCTAATGATATCATAGTGTTTTGTGGAGTGAAATTTATGGCCGAGAGTGCTAAAATTTTGTCGCCTAATAAAAAAATACTTATTCCAGTAAAGGATACTACATGTCCAATGGCTGACATGGCTACAGTGGACAAACTTATTGAAATGAAATTTAAAAATCCTAATGCAAAGGTTGTTGCATACATAAATTCAAATGTAGAAATCAAAGCCCTATCTGATGTTTGTGTTACTTCATCTGCAGCTAAGGAAATTTTAAGTAACATAGAAGAGGAAGAAATAATATTTATTCCAGATAGAAATTTAGGTGGTTATTTGCAAGAAAGTAATCCTCAAAAGAAATTTATACTTTTTGATGGATTCTGTCCAGTTCATGATAGTATAGAAGAAAAATCCGTTTTGAATTTAAAAAATAAGTATCCAAAGTTTAAAGTGTTAGTTCACCCAGAGTGCACTAAGGGAATTAGAGATTTGGGGGATTTTGTAGGAAGTACTTCTGAGCTCATAGATTATAGTGAGAAAAGTGAAGGTGATGGATTTATAGTAGTAACAGAAGAAGGCGTTCTTTACAAAATGAAAGAAAAGAGCCCTAATAAAACATTTATACCTATGGAAGCTGGAATGGTATGCTCGAATATGAAAAAAATATCTCTTAGGGATTTATATAATTGTTTGCTAAATGAGGAGTTTGAAGTACATATTGAAGAAGATTTGAGATTAAGAGCACATAAGTCTTTAGAAAACATGCATCTTCTTTCTAATAGATAAATGAATAGAAAATATGATGTATTAATTATAGGTACAGGTGTTGCAGGACTTTTTACTGCATGTAATTTGAAGGATGACCTTAAGGTCTTAATGATAACTAAAAATAAACTAAGAGATTGCAATAGCTATTTAGCTCAAGGTGGTATATCCACACTAAGAAATATTCAGGATAAAGAAGCTTTTATAGAGGATACTTTAAAAGCGGGAAATTATAAAAATGAAATAGAAGCAGTTACCCAAATAGTGGAGAATTCTACTGACATTATTAATAGATTATTGAAGTTAGGCGTAGAATTTGATAAGGATTTTCATGAATTAAACTATACTAGAGAAGGCGGTCACAGTAAGTTTAGGATAGTACATTCTAAAGATGAAACGGGGAAGGAAGTAGTTAACAAACTTATTGATCATGTTACTAAAAAAGATAACATAACTATATTAGAAGAAGCTACTTTACTAGATATTATTCAGTATAAGAACAAGTGTATAGGCGGGATTATAGAGCATTGTGGTGAGATTATAACTATTAACGCTAAAGCCACTGTGTTAGCTACTGGTGGAATAGGTGGAATATTTAACTCAACCACCAATGTAGAAACTATTACTGGAGATGGACTTAGTATTGCATTGAAGCATAATATTCCTATGAAAGATATATCTTATCTTCAACTTCATCCTACAGTATTATATGAAGAAAATATAAAAGGAAGAAAACTACTATTATCAGAATCACTTAGGGGAGAAGGTGGAGTAATAAGAAGTATATCTGGAGAGAAATTTGTAAATCCATTATTGCCTAGAGATATAGTTTCAGGCGAAATTTTGAAAGAAATAAATAGTACTCCTGAAACACCCTATGTTTTTTTAGATATGACTAATAAATCTAAGGAGTTTTTGACTAATAGATTTCCATACATTTATGGTGAATGCTTAAAGCGTGGCTATAAAATGGAGGAGGATCTATTGCCGATTGCTCCGGCGCATCATTATTGCATGGGCGGAATTAAGGTGGATTTGTATTCTAGAACTTCTATGAAAAATTTATATGCAATAGGAGAAGTTAGTTGTACTGGTGTCCATGGTAATAATAGACTCGCAAGTAACTCGCTACTCGAGGCATTAGTTTTCAGTACAAAAGCAGCAGAAGATATTAATTTGGTAGTATATGAGACTGGAGATAAACTAAGTGGTGAATTAGTTGAAAAAATTAATCGCAAAGGTATAAAGGGAGTTAAAAATATCAATAAAGAATATAAGTATAAGTTTATTTCTTATTTAAAGAGAAAGGTAAATGGTGAGTATGTTAAACTTTTTAATTGTTGATGATATTATTAAGGGAGCGTTAAAAGAAGATAGCCCTTATGGAGATGTAACTGTATCAGCCATAGTGTCACCCTTAGAAAGAGCTGAAGTTGATTTAATATCTAAAGAAGAAGGTATAATTTGTGGTCTAGAAGTTTTTAGTAGAGTCTTTGAAATCTTGGGAGAAGTTGAAGTTGAGTTATTTGTTAAGGATGGAGACTTTGTAAAGAATACCATGATAATTGGCAAAGTAACAGGAAATGCTGGGAACATATTGATAGGAGAAAGGATAGCTCTGAATTTGCTTCAAAGAATGAGCGGAATTGCTACTTTAACTAATAGGTACGTAAAGAAGCTTGAAGGGCTTAATACAAAAATATTAGATACTAGAAAAACTACACCTACTTTGAGAATGCTAGAAAAATATGCAGTTAAGGTAGGGGGAGGAGTTAATCATAGGTTCTCTTTATCGGATGGAATACTTATTAAAGATAATCACATTGGATATGCTGGTGGTATAAAGGAAGCCACTTTACTTGCAAGAAAGAACGCTTCTTTCATTAGAAAAATTGAGGTGGAAACTGAAACTAAGGAGCAAGTTCAAGAAGCAATAGATGCTGGAGCTGACATAATTATGCTTGATAATATGAGCCCAACTTTAGCAAAAGAGATGGTTAAATTAATTAATGGAAGAGCTTTAACAGAGTGTTCAGGAAATATCACTTTAGATACGGTAGCAGCATATGGTGAGACAGGAGTAGACTATATATCTTCTGGAGAATTAACTCATTCTGTAAAAGCTTTTGATATTTCATTAAAAAATTTTAGAAAAATATAAAAA
>DAMAVY010000021.1:0-13112 GCA_032077725.1 Clostridium sp.
ACCACAAGCAAGTCCAACTGCTAAAGTGAAAAATACAAAAGCTATATCTTTTGGATCTCCAGGGGCACTTCTAAAACGTATTATAGAAAACGCTCCTGCGAGGCTAAAGGCTCTTGCTACATTATTTCCTACTAAAAGAATGATAACTGCAATTATCACAGGTAGCATTATTAAGGTTACTGTAAAGCCTGAAGTATAGCCCTCTCTTTTATGAGTTTTTATATACACTAAACTAATAACTAGTCCAAGTAAAATAGATGCACCTAACACCAACATTGCATTTGCTAAAGTAAATGCCTCTCCATTGGTGGATGAAATTATTGTCTCTAACATATCTTCTCTCTCCTTCTTAATTCATCATTTTGTTTCTTTGAACAATACTTTTTGTACTCATTGCCATATTTAGAAAAACTGGTACTATATATAGAAAGCTCAGAAAATATTCTCACCAGCCATAATGGAATAGACCCTAATATCTTAATTTCCATTAGATATTGGTCTTTTTCTAAAAGCTCTTCTCCAAAGTTTCCTTTTTCTAAATTTAACTTATCACGCCTAGTAATAATCTTGGAATCAAAGGTCACTCTAAAATCTCTATCTTCGGTGCCAAAGAAAGCCTTTCTGCTATAACTAATGTAAACTTTAGGTGAAACATTATTGTTTCTTAAATAGTATTCTATTTCATTAATTACTTGCTCACTTATATAATCCTTTGCCTCTGGTCTTTCTCCTAGTTCTAAAAACTTATTTGCCTCTTCTAATGTAAGTACAACTCTTCTCTTATTTACTACATTACCTATTTTCTTCTTTATCTCTAAAAATACTGTATCATCAGGATTTTTAGAAATATTATAACTTCGAAGTCTAAGCTTTTCTTTATAATAAGGTCTCGAAATAGAGTGTCTAATTACTTGGTTATCTATAGTATCATAATATATATTGTAAATATTGTAATTTTTGCCTAACTTGCAATGTTCATCCGGTTTCATATATTCAAGTAGTCTTGGTATCAGTGCGTCATGCTGATCTTTAGTTAATAAGAACTTCTTTTCATAACGCTTAAAAGATTTAATTGCCATACTTATCACTCCCATGATTTATTTCATCACTTTATCTATGTTTTCATTATATAAACCAAACCTTAAATAAATCTTAAATTATAAATTTTATATTTTTATCATAAATTCATAGTTTTCTTAAATTTTAAGATTGGATTAAGGTTTGAATGTTATTATTCATTTATCAAAATTAAATGAAATACATTCAATATAAAATGAAAACTAATTCTACTAGGAGGGAAATATATGAATAAAAAACTTATAGCACTTATAACTGTGGTAGTCATGTGTATGAGCACAACCGCATGTTCTAAAAATGACGATGCAAAGGCTCCAGCAGTAGTAGAAGCGGTGCAAAGTAGTACAGAAGTTAATGATGGGGACCTTGTAATAGGAACCATAACTGCAACTATAGCCCTAGGTGACACCATAACCGCTTCCGGCACAGGAGCTACTGTAGATGGCTCAACAGTTACAATTACTTCTGGTGGTACTTACAGCATAAGCGGAACCTTAAAGGATGGACAAATAATAGTAGATTCTCAGGATGAAGAAAATGTAAAGCTTCTTCTAAATGGTGCAAACATTACTTGTTTAAGTAGTGCACCTATTTATGTTAAGAATGCCAAAAACGCAGTTATTATCTTAGGTGAAGGTACTGAAAATTCAGTCACAGATGGAGCTTCCTATGTTCTCCAAGACACTGAATCTGGTGAACCAAATGCAGCAATTTTCAGTAAAGATGATCTTAAAATTGGAGGTAGTGGCTCATTAACAGTTAATGCAACTTATAACGACGGCATTGCTAGTAAAGATGACCTTATAATTTCAGAAGGTAATATTGCGATAACATCTATATGTGATGGTCTTAGAGGAAAGGATACTGTTACTCTTAAAGGTGGAAGTACAACTATAAACGCAGGGAGTGATGGAATAAAAGTTACCAATGCTGAGGATTCAGAGAAGGGATATTTCATAATGGAAGGCGGTGCCATTAACATCACTGCCGGTGAAGATGGCATTCAAGCAGAAACAAATGCTACAATTAATGATGGAAATATAACAATTTCATCAGGTGGTGGTAGTGCTAATAGTAGCAGTAATAGCGGTGAACCCATGAATACTTGGGGCGATTGGGGTGCAAAAGATACGAAAACAGCTGATAGTGATACTGCTAGTGCTAAAGGAATAAAGGCTACTTCTAATATAACCATTGGTGGTGGTACTATTAATATAGATTCCTCTGACGATGCCATGCATTCAAATAATAGTCTAATAGTTAATGGTGGTACTATGAATATATCCTCAGGTGATGATGGAATGCATTCAGATACAACCTTAGAAATTAATAGTGGTACTATAACAATTGCTAAATCCTATGAGGCAATTGAAAGTACAGCTATTACAATTAATGATGGTAATATTAATGTTACTTCCAGTGATGACGGAGTAAATGCCTCTGGTGGTAATGATGGCTCATCCACAAATGGAAGAGTAGGTGAAAATCCTTTAAGTTCTTCAGGTGATGGATTAATTACTATTAATGGTGGATATTTAACAGTAGATGCTACTGGTGATGGCCTTGATGCAAATGGATCTATAAAAATAACAAATGGCACAGTTATTGTAAATGGTCCTATAAATGACGGCAATGGTCCTTTAGACTATGATGGAACTTTTGATGTAACTGGAGGTTTTATTGTAGCTGCTGGTAGCTCTGGAATGGCCCAATCTCCAAGTACCTCATCAACTCAAAATTCAATAAGCCTAACTTTAACATCTCAAGAAGCAGGTACTTTAGTTCATATTCAGTCTGAAGATGGGGAAGATGTTCTTACCTTTGCACCATCAAAAACCTTTGCTTCAGTAGTTGTATGCTCACCCGAGATAAAGAAAGGTTCAACCTATACTGCATATACTGGTGGTAGTTCCACTGGCACAGCTACTAACGGCCTATATTATCATGGAACATATACAGCTGGTACTAAAATTGGAAGCTCTAAAGTTTCTGACGTTGTAACTAGTATAGTTCAAGATGGAGCATCTGTGGGAAGAAATAATGGCGGCATGCCTGGAGGAAATCCAGGTGGAGCTCCAAGTGGAACCCCTGGTGGAATGCCAAGTGGAAGACCATAAGAAAATAATAATTTAACGATATACAAAGGCCTAGTAAGTTTTTTTACTTACTAGGCCTTTGTTATTTTTTTATTTATTTACCATTGAATCAATCTACCTCAACAGCTCTATCTAGTGAGAATAAATATAAATATTTTCTTACCCTTTTCTTTTTAAAGGCATCCTGTACAGCTTTGCTATAGTAGTCTAACTGTACTCTATACCTTTCTTTAATTTCTTCTATATTCTCTTCTTTCACATAGTCAGTCTTATAGTCTAGAATTATACCTTCTTCTCCCTCTTCAAAGTAACAGTCAATTACACCTCTAAGGAGCATTTTTTCTTCACAGTACTTTTCCTTATCAATGTGAGGATAAATTGTGGTGGCATCAATTTCTACTCTAAAAGGAAGCTCTCTTTTAAGGTTTTCTTCAAGCTGTGCCTTTATGACCTTGCCACCCATTTCACTACTTACAAACTTAAAGATTTTGTCCACCTTTACAGATTTAGCAGCTTCCTTAGTAATAAGCTCTTTTTCCACCATTGAGCTTATTTGATGTTGGATATTCTCCCTAGTCATTTCTTCCTCTAGAGTTAGTTTTTCCATGATATTATGATATGCAGTTCCCACTTCCGATGGAGTTAATCCCTTCTTCTCTTGAAGAAATAATGGGGTTTTCATCAGAGGCTTAACTCTTCTCACATCTCTTTTTTCTTCATCAAATAATCTATCTTCCTCCACTAAAATATTCTGTAAGTCTTCTTCACCCTTTAAGTCATGATGTAAGTCTTCTTCATCCTTTGAAATATCCTGTGGTTCATTCAATAAACCATCTTCCTCTATCAAATCATTCTTAGGTAAATTTTCCTTCATGTGAGCTTCTTTCAGCTCTGTAACAGTGATTACTGTAGGCATCACTGTAGCCTTTTCATAATCATATTTGAATTCCAGTCTATTCTGAATGATGTCATGATATCCTTTATTTTCACAGTGTTCATCATCTTTTAAAAGAGCTTCTATTTTCTCTCTTGCATTATTATCTTTAGAACCCACTGCTTCAATACCTTCAAAGTCAGACCTCCGATAAATTTTAACTGCAAATTTACTATTGTCCTCTATGAAATCATCTTTCACTAAATTATCCTTATAATGTCTTAGTGCTTCACCATCTCTATGATTTATTAGTGCAGCACCAATCCAATCTAAATAACTCTTCTGGTTTTTTACATAGGTGGTTTTCACCTTGTTTTCATCATCTAAGGATGCTCCTGACCATTTTTCAATGTTCTTTTCTATAGGCTTAGAGCTTCCAACTAAAATTAATTTTTCTTTAGCTCTAGTGAGGGCAACATAGAGAAGTCTCATTTCTTCAGACTTGTTTTCTCCTTTAATCTTCTTACTTATAAACTCCCTTTGAGTTGTGTTATAACTTATACGATTATCTAAATCGATGTAAGTAGGGCCATAGCCTAGTTCCTGATGGAATAAGATTTTCCCCTTTAGATCTCCTTCGTTAAACCTCTTTCCCAGTCCACAAAGGAAAACTATTGGAAATTCTAATCCCTTACTCTTATGAATACTCATGATTCTTACTACATCTTCATTTTCTCCAATAATTTTGGCACTTCCCATATCTTCACTACTAGTTTTTATATTGTTTATGAAGTTTATAAAGTTATAAAGTCCTCTATAACTAGTTCTTTCAAAGTCTTTAGCTCTCTTAAATAATATTTTTAAGTTTGCCTGTCTTTGCTCACCACCAGGTAATGCTCCCACATAACCATAGTATCCAGTATCCATGATGATTTCCCAAATTAGCTGATTAATAGGAGTATATCTACTTTCCAGCCTCCAGTTATTTAACTTATCTAGAAAGGCTTTTATCTTCAATTTAAGAGCTGTATTATTCAAAACCTCACTATCTTTTAAGAAGCCTGCCATAGCATGATAGAAGTCTACATTTTTATTTGATATTCTAATATCAGTTAGTTCTTCTGTAGTAAAAGCTCCAATTGGAGATCTAAGAACTGCTATTAGCGGAATATCTTGAATTGGATTATCTATAATCTCTAGGGTACTTATGATAGTTTTTACTTCAAGGGTATCAAAGTATCCTCCGCCCCCTTCTGAAAATAGTGGAATACCTACTCTTTTAAATTCCTCTATAAAAGTTGGAGATAGCTTATTACTAGACCTTAAAAGTATTACTACGTCCTTATAAGTAGCTCTTCTATATTCATCTATGTGCTTATCATATACTTTAAGAGAATTTTCTCCCCCAGCTTCCATAAGCTCCTTAATACGTTTTGCTACAAATCGTGCTTCTATCTGCATAGAATCGAGCTCTTCTTTTTCTAGCTGTTCTTCATTTAATTCTTCATTTTCCACACTACTAGATGTGCCACTTCTTACTTCTTGGCCTTCACCTTCTACGTCCACATTTTCCTCTTCCATATTTTTAGCTAAATCTATTAGATTAAATTCTACATTTCCTCCTACATTGCCATCTCCATTAAATTCTTTATAAGAAGCCCCAACCTTTAGTTCTTCCCCTTCATCATAGGATAGTTCTCCTACATCCTCACTCATAACTGCTTTAAAGATAAAGTTTATTCCATTTATGACTTCTTCTCTACTTCTAAAGTTTTTATGAAGGGTAATTAAGGCATTTAAATCATCTCCATTTTTAGTATAGCTCCCTTTTTTCTCCTTAAATAGCTCTGGTTTTGCCATCCTAAACCTATAGATACTTTGCTTTAAATCTCCTACCATAAAAACATTTCTACTGTCTTTTTCAGTACGGCAGATAAGATTAATAATCTCTTCTTGTACATTGTTTGAGTCTTGATATTCATCCACTAAGATTTCTTCAAACTTGTTTCTAAGCTCTAAAGCCACACTTGAAGGACCTTCACCTTTTTCCTTATCCTTTAAGATTTCTAGTGCGAAGTGCTCTTGGTCGTTAAAATCTATAAGTCCTCTTTCCCTCTTTTTCTTATCGAAAGCAAGTTTAAACTCAATAACTAGACTAGATAACTCTCTCATAAGGGGATAGAGGTTCTTAGTTATTTTAATAGTTTCCGGAGAAGTAGCATTTAGTATTTTACTTCTTACTGAATTATAAATTTCTTTAGCTTCATCCCTTATATCCTTAGCCCGGTTTTGTATTATCTTTTCTTCATCACTAAGTTTTGTAAGGGTTGGGATTCTTCCAAAGGAAGCTCCTTCAATAGAATCTCTACCATCCTTAAGCCCACCATTTATTATTTCTAGGGTTTTCTCTAAAATCTCTCCATCATTTTCAAAGGTAGGAGTATATTTAGTAAGGACTGGATTATCTAAAACATAGTCTATCCCTCTATTATTTATTTCTAAGGCAGTGATAATTTCTTCTTTTAGCTCTTTTAATAATGCATCCTTAAAGGGTAATATATCAAAGGAAAAATCTTCTCCCACATTAAATACTTCAGCCTTTTCACTTAGCCAAGCTTCAGGTTCTGGCATACTCATGGAAAAGTTATATAGCCTTAAAATTATATCTCCAAGGGCTTTATCACTTTTATTATCACAGTAGCTTTCTACTAATTGAAGGAATTCTTCTCTTCCTTCCACATATTTTTCTTCCATAACTTCCTCAAGGGCTTCAAGCTTTAAAAGATTAACCTCTGTAGTATCTCCCACTCTAAAGCCAGGTTCTATATCTATCTGATGAAAGTTATTTTTTATTAAATTAAGACAAAAGGAGTGAAGAGTAGATATATTAGCCTTACTTAGAAGTATTAACTGTTTTTGAAGATTCCTACTATTTGGTTCTTCATTAATTCTTTTGTTAATAGCCTCTCCAATACGTTCTCTCATTTCAGCTGCTGCTGCATTAGTAAAGGTAACTATGAGAAGTTTGTCTATATCCACAGGGTTATCACTATCTGTAATAATTTTTATAATTCTCTCTACAAGGACTGCTGTTTTTCCTGAGCCTGCTGCTGCAGATACCAGTACATTTTTATATCTAATGTCTATTGCCTTTTGTTGATCCTCTGTCCATTTAACACTACTCCCCACAGTTTTCACCGTCCTTTCCTTCTTCCTCAAGTTCTATTAATAATTCTTTCTTATTTTTTCTTGGCATGATTTTAAAATTATTAACTCCAAGACTTTCATCAAATTGGCAAATAGAAGAAAACTCACAAAATTCACAGTAAGAACTCTTTCCATTTTTACATGGGGTTACTTCAATAATACCTTCTAGCATATCCTCACAAACTTGCCTAATATTATCCTTCATATGAGATTTCAGTGCATTAAAACCTCCATAGGTTATCACTGATGTATTGGTCTTTGCGAATTCTGGTTCAATTTCTCCCTTTTTAGGTTTATTTAAAGCTACAGGAATAATAGAGGAATTTCCTCCGCCTTCTATAGTCTTATCCATAGAACTAACAACCTTTAAATCCTTAATTACAATTCCCTTCATCTTAAGGGATTTTAAGACTTCTTCCTTCAAATTCTCTATAGTAAGTTTCTTAGAACCATCCATTATTGGGTCATCTACAGAAAGATATACCATAGCTCCAGGTTTAGTTTTTATTTCCCTATCACAACTAGACACTGGCTCTTTAGACATTCTGCTCTCTTCTAGAGCTAAAATAGCATCTAAATAGGTGAGTAGCTGAATCTTTAGTCCGTTATAAACATCATTTATATCTAAATCAACTTTACCAGTTTTATAATCCACAACTCTATAATAATTAACCCCATCAATGGTGGTTTTATCCACTCTATCAATCTTTCCTTGAAGTTTTACCACTTCTCCTGTGGATAAAGCTATAGATATTGGTGGATAATAATCCTTTTCATCAGGCCCAAAGGACATTTCATAGCCAAGTGGCTGGAAGGTTCCTCTTTCCATTTGCTCATTTATAATTAGCACCATTCTATATAAAATTCTTCTTATCCTTGTAACTATATATTCATATCTCTTGGAGCTTTTTAAAACTTTGTGCTCTTCAGAATTCATGATTCCATTTATAACATCCTTAAGGACTCTTTCACAAAAGTCTTTGTCTAAGGTACCCCATACAGCCTTCTCACACTCTACAGTTTTGGAAAACTTCTCAAGGCCTTCATGAATAATATTCCCAAAGTCCAGTGGAGCAAAGGTATATATTTTTCTCTCTTTTGCCTTTAATCCATATCTTACAAAATAACCAAAGGAACAGTTAGCATAAGATTCTATTTTAGACACACTGAGATTCTTACCATAGAGTTGTCTAATTTTGTCCTTACCAATTTCCTCAACATGATTTTTATAGGTAAATCCACCTATAACTTTATAAAGTCTATCCTTATATTCACTCTTATTATAGTAATATTTATAAATTTCTCTCCACATAGGAGTTATCTCATCCATTTCAACATAATCATGAAGAACTTCTATCATCCTATTAAAGGTTGGAAGCTGCCCTACTATGTTTTCTTCACTGTCATCTTCAAGAGGAATAATATCCGTTTCTTCATCAATATTTTCAAAAAGAGATTTAAGTCTTGGAATAACCATAGAATATCTCTTTGTTTTACCCTCTAAATCCGCTATTGGGTAAGTTATATAAAGAAGGTTGCTTGGAAAACTTAATAGACTATAAATTAGATACTGCTCTCCAAAGGCAAGTTCAAAACTATTACTAGCAACACTGATATTATTGTTTTTAAAAATCATTCTATCATTGTCATTAAATAGTCCCTCATCTCCATTAGTTCTTGGTAAAACTCCATCATTAACGCCTACTACAATGGCAATCTTAACCTCTTGTGCCTTAATTCTATCTGCACTTCCAACTACTACTTGATCTATAGCAGGAGGAATTAAACCCATCTTATTATGAGATATTCCCATGGAAAACATATTATTAAATTCTTCAATAGATAATACTTCATCTCCTAGTAGATCTACGAATTGATCTAAAAGCTCTATTAGCATGTTCCAAATACTGCTATATTCATCAACTAAAGTTAGTTTTTCTTCATATTTAAACTTCATCACATATTTATTTACTTTTTCATAAACTCCATTATCTACTAAAAACTTATAAATATTAGTGCAAATGTCCCTTACGCTTTGCTTGCCCTTTAAGCTGTTCTCTAATTTTATTAATGGATCTATACCCTTATTTCTAATTTCCACAATCCCTGTATACTTGGAATTCTCTTTAAAGAATTCCCCTTCTTCATCTACCCATTTTTTTCTACTCTTAATACCATATTCTAAAACGTAATTTTCAAGTAAATCTACCTCCTGGGAAGATAGATTAGTAAAACCACTTTTGAAATAATTAATTATAGAATTATCTCGAAAGTTTTTAGAGAAAATATTTAGAAGCGAAGTAATATATACTACTAGTGGGTTTGAAGCAATGTCTTCCTTATCATCTATGAAAAACGGTATGCCATATTCCTTAAAAATAACCTTAACTATATCCTTATAATTTTCTAAATCTCTACTTATTACAATGACATCTCTATATCTGTAATTCTTTTCTCTAACTAGATAAAGAATTTCCTTAGCTACATATTCAATTTCTCCATAGGGGTTTTGAGCCTTAAATAATTTTACATTTTCAGTTGCTTTTTTCATTCCTTTAACCCTATTGTTAAAATAATTTTTTTCAAGGAAACTAAGTTCTGGACTATTTTTAAATCTATGTCCAATATTTAAATGAAGATTTTTCTTTGGGTAATATCCATAATCCTGAGCTAGTTTTGTAAGCTTTTCTTCCGTGGTATAAATAGAATAGAATGGATTAGTTTCATCATTTTTATCCTGAACTTCCTCACCACTGTACGGAATTGTGACATTTACATTAGTACAAATTTTAAGAAGCTTTCCGATGATGTCATATTGCTGTGGAGTAAATCCATTAAACTCATCAATCCACACCTCTGAGCCTTTTAAAAACACACTATCTTCAATTTTATTTTTTAAGATAGTTAAATTATCCTCAGAATCAAAATACCCCTCATTAAGCTTTTCTTCAAATTTAGAATAAATTTTTTCTACATCATTTAATTTATCCACCAGTAATGAGTTTTCGTCCACATTTTCCTTAAGTTCTCTAAGGATCTGTGGAGAAATATTGTGTCTTTTGAACTCAGTTAAAACTCCCATGATTTTATCCACAAAACCACCTTGTTTGGTAGCTCTTTTAAATATACTTAGGTGATCTTTAACATCTTCAATAACTTTTCCGATAACTATAGCCTTACCTGTATCATTCATATATTTATGAGTTACTCCACCCACTTCATTAAACACAGTAAAAGCAAGCCTCTTAAAGCTTAAAAGATGTATATTATTAATCCCCGTTGCTCCTATTTTTTCAATGAGAGCCTTCTCTGCCCTAAAGGAAAGTTGTTCAGGCACAATTAATATTAGAGGATTTTTATTATCAAAGGATTTTTCATATATTTCGTAAGCACAGGTATAACTCTTTCCCGTCCCAGCTCTGCCATATATAAATCTAATACCCATTAATATCACTTCCTATTCCAATTCTTCAATGCAAATTTTTACAATTATATCATTTTTAAATCTAATATCATTTTACAATTCTATTACATTATTAACAAGGTCTGCACATTCAAGTCCTATTCATTATTTATCTCTTGAAAATTCTTAAAATTAAATGTAAACTAAAAAGGTAAAGCGTTTACATTATTTGACCACTAATATGAAAACGTTTTTACACTGTTGGGATATGTTATATAAAAATTTTATTTATTGGGGGTATGTATATGAATAAGATTATTTCAATTGATGAAGCAGTTGCTAAAATTCAAGACGGAATGACTGTGATGATAGGTGGATTTTTAGCTTGTGGCACACCTGAAGCTCTTGTGGATGCACTAGTTAAAAAAGGTGTTAAAAATTTAACTATCATAGCAAATGATACTGGATTTACAGACAAAGGCATAGGTAAATTAATAGTTAATAAACAAGTTAAGAAAACCATTGCTTCTCATATTGGAACAAACAAAGAAACTGGAAACCAAATGAATTCAGGGGAAATGGAAGTAGAATTATCTCCACAAGGAACACTTGCAGAAAGAATTAGATGCGGTGGTGCTGGTCTTGGCGGATTCTTAACTCCAACTGGGCTTGGAACGATAGTTCAAGATGGAAAAGAAATTCTCACTGTTGATGGTGCTCAATATATTCTTGAAAAACCATTAAAAGCAGATGTTGCTCTTCTATTTGGCTCTAAAGTTGATAAAAAAGGAAACGTTTACTACAACATGGCAACTAGAAACTTCAATCCACTAATAGCTACTGCCGCTGATACTGTAATTGTTGAAGCTGAAGAAATTGTAGAAGTTGGGGAGTTAGATCCAAACGTAGTTATGACACCATTTATTTTTGTTGATTATATAGTAAAGGGGGATAACTAACATGGATAAAAACATGATAAGAGAAGTAATCGCCAAAAGAGTTGCACAGGAATTTGAGGATGGAAACGTAGTTAATTTAGGTATAGGTCTACCAACTATGGTTGCAAATTACATTCCTGAAGGAATGGATATTACATTACAATCTGAGAATGGATTTATAGGAATTGGAGCAGCTCCAAAGCCTGGTATGGAACATAAAGACTTAGTAAATGCGGGTGCACAGCCTGTTACTGTAATTCCTGGTGCTGCATTCTTTGATTCATCTATGTCTTTTACAATCATAAGAGGTGGACATGTTGATGCCACTGTACTTGGTGCATTAGAAGTTGATGAAGAAGGTAACTTGGCAAATTGGATGATTCCTGGTAAAATGGTACCTGGAATGGGTGGCGCTATGGATTTAGTAGTTGGAGCTAAAAAAGTTATCGTAGCTATGGAACATACTGCTAAAGGAAATCCAAAAATATTAAAAAAATGCACACTTCCACTAACTGCTGCACATCAAGTAAATTTAATCATTACTGAAATGGCAGTGTTAGAAGTTACTAAAGAAGGACTTGTTCTTAGAGAGCTAGGACCTGAAGCTACTATCGAAGATGTACAAAAAGCTACCGTTGCAGAACTTATCATTCCAGCTAACGTAAAGAAAATGGAAATTTAATTTATATAAAAACATATAAAAAATATCAGTCTAAAAGTGATTCCACTTAGAATTACTTTTAGACCGATAAACAAAGTTCTTGGCTTCAGATGGAGTCTTAGGGCGAGTAGTCATAGGATAAACAATAAATATATATCAGAAAGGAAGTTATTATGACATCTTATAAAAATTATGCTGAAATTCAAGTAGAAAATACATTAAAAAGCGTACTGAAAGAATATAAAAATATTTGCACTTGCAAAAAATGTGTTAGTGATATGACAGCTCTTGCTCTAAATTCAGTTAAGCCTAAATATGTTGTCAGTGAAACTGGCAAAATTTATGCCTCTGCACTAAGCGAAATTAATAAAGAAGAAAACATTTCTATTATTGCTGAAGTAATCAAGGCAGTAGAAACTGTTTCAAAAAACCCAAAACACTAACTATAAATGTTTGTATATTTCCATTGCCCGTAATACTAAGTCTTCTTTATTGTTAATTTTAGGGTTATCAATTACTTCTTCCAAAAGAGAATCTAGTATTTCTCCAACTATTTTTCCTGGAGTAATTCCTAAGCTAACTATGTCCTTTCCTGTTAACTTTAAAGTTCTTTTATTATAGCACTCATTGTTTTCTATTATTTCTTTTAATATTGTTACTATGTCCTTATAATAAGTGTGGCATTTGCATTCTGTAGAACTTTCGCCACTGCTTAGTTTTATAGTAGTATCTTGAATAAATATCAATTCATAAAGTAGTTCTTCTCCTAAAATATTTAATAACTTCTTTAAACATCTTTTTTCTGGAGAAATATGAATATCATAATAATTGATTAATTTAGTTATATGAACTACTG
>DAMAVY010000021.1:13122-15891 GCA_032077725.1 Clostridium sp.
ATTTTCGTATCGCAACTTTCGTAGTATTGCTTCACTAATACTTCCCTTAGGTTGATTTCTTTCCTTCATATTTAATCTTTTCTCTACATTTAAATTCTTTATAAAATAGTAAAAGAATACCGTTAATCTCAAGTGCAGATTTTTAGGACACTTTTCTATGAGCTCTCCACATCTATTTATACTGACATTACCACTCTCCCCATGAGCTATATACTCTTTAAATTCAGGTAAAACAATTTCCATTATATTAAGGTCAAATATAAGATCAATTCCTTCTTTGGGAACATCCGACATGATAAGTTTATTTAGTTCTACCACAATTCTTTCAGCAGAGATTTTTCCGAGAAGCCCACGATTATTTTCTATAGCAATTAATGTTTTCCCCTCTATGACATAATTAAGCTGAGACATAAATCTAAGTGCTCTCATTATCCTCAGTGCATCCTCTGCAAATCTTTTTTCTGGATCTCCTACACATCTTATAATCCCTTTACTTAAGTCTTCTTTACCATTAAAATAATCAACAATTCCAACTCTAGGGTTATATGCCATAGCATTTATAGTGAAATCCCTTCTTGACAAATCTTCCACAAGTTTTGATGTGAAAGTCACAGTATCTGGTCTTCTGCTATCACTATAATCTCCATCAATTCTAAAGGTAGTTATCTCAACTATTTCTCCATTAAGTACAAGGGCTACGGTTCCATGGCTAATTCCAAGGTCTATGGTTTTTTCCTCTGAAAATATTTCTTTTATTTCCATGGGAGTTGCAGATGTACAAATATCCCAATCATTTGGAGCTTTCCCTATGCAGCTATCCCTCACACATCCACCTACTACATAAGCCTCATAACCACAATATTCTATTTTTTTAATGCACTTTTCAATATTTCTTGGCAAGTCAATATACATACTTATATCTTCTCCTTAAATACAACTATTGAACTTTTAAAACATACCTTTTTCCATAACATTTTTACTATTAAAAAATTTATACTCTAGATACGAAATATGTTGCAAATTGTTACTTTTTCGTAATCACTATTAATAGCACGTACCCTATAATAATTAGTATAAGACATAATCATTAATTAAAGGAGACTGTTATGAAAAATATTTCACTTAATACTAAAAATCCTTATATCTTATATCACAAACTCTATATGATAATAGCTCCTATACTATGTTTAATATTTATAGGTATTGCAGCATTTGCTAGTTCAAAAGAAAATGGATATAAGATTAAAACTAATAAGTTATCTACTGAAATAGAAAATCTTAAAACTATAGAGAATAACTTAAACAAAACAAATAAGAATTTACTAGATTCAAGTTTAAATCTAGATGCTTTGCTTAACCAAATATCTCAAGTTAATAATTAATAAGGGGCTAAAGTTATGAATTGTAATGTTAACACTGAATACACTAAAGAAAATATTAGAAAAAATAAGAGGCCATCCATACTGGGTATTGCCTATTTAATAATATTATTATTATGCTTTTTTCTATCAATATACTCAATTACAAAAATGATTATAGCCTCTAATAGACAAAATTGTTTAGTAGAAGAATTTAATTCTTTATCCTCGTCTAAGGACTCTATACTTTCAGAAAATGCTAAATTAGAAAATGAAATAAATGAAAAAAAATCCGCCTATGACAAAATAATTTCTAGTAAAAAATTTGCTCATTTAACCTTTGATGACGGTCCTTCAGATAATACCTTAAAGCTTTTAGATGTGCTAGATGAATATAATGCTAAAGCAACTTTTTTTGTAGTATATAAAGAAGGTTATGATGATATATATAAGGAAATCGTTAAACGTGGACATGTTCTTGCCAATCATACCTATAGTCATAACTATAGAAAAATTTATTCCTCCGCTGAAGCTTTTATTAGTGAAGTAGAAGCTCTAGATAATAAACTAAAAGAAATAACTGGCAAAGAGCCTTCTAAAATTTTACGATTTCCCGGTGGGTCAAATACAGGATATATTAATGAACAAGGTAATATAGCCCAATCTATTTTTAAAGCTTTAGAATCTCGTGGTTACAATTATTTTGATTGGAATGTAGATTCTTCAGATGCTACTAAAGCAACCGTGGATGAAAAAAGCATAATAAATAGTGTACTTCAGGGTAGTTCAAATGTTAATACAGCTATTATATTAATGCATGATACAAATATGAAATACACTACCTTAGAAGCTATGCCTGAAATACTTGAAGGTTTAACAGCTCAAGGATATATATTTATGCCTTTGAATCACGACTCAGCTGATATTCGTTTTATGAAAAGCAATTAGTTTTTACATTTATTATAGTTTCTCCTTTATTCATTGATTTTCATACTCAATTTCTCATCAAAGGAGGCTTAATTCCCCGCCATTGATGAGAATGACACAGTGGATAGATGTCAATAAATTATATTAAAAAGGTATGAAATAAGAATTTTCATTCTTAATTTCATACCTTTTTAATTTTTAAATATACTAATTGCCTAAACTATTATCTTTTTTTTCATTAATCTTTCTAACTATAAAAACAGCTAAAATCCCACATATAAGACCAACTACTACTCCACCCATTACATCTGAAAAATAATGTACATATAGATAAATTCTAGAAAAACCTATCAATGCTGCTAAAGATATAAAATAAACTCTGTACCTCTTAATGTAAGTGCAAAGTACATAGGCCACTGCTACTGATGAAGCTGTATGCCCTGAGGGGAAAGAAGAACTTGTTGGAAGTTTTATTAATGGGTTA